>JANNFQ010000542.1:0-14331 GCA_031380045.1 Acidimicrobiaceae bacterium | reverse complement strand
GCCTTGAAGCGCACCACCATCAAGGGCAAGAAGGTCACCGCCCGCCGCTACGTGGAAGACGCCCGCACCCGGACCTGAGGCCGGCTCTGCCGCCGCGCGACCGTCCGTGCAGGCCGAAGGCCGAAGATGGAGCACCGCCCGCAGGTCAGCCGAGGGCGGTGTTGAGGTCTGACCACAGGTCGTCAACGTCTTCGATGCCGACGCTCATCCTGATCAGGCCCGGGTCGACGTGGGCGTCGCCGGCATACTTCTGGCGGCGTTCCAACGTGGTCTCCACGCCACCCAGGCTGGTCGCCGGTACCAGCAGTTGCACCCGGCGACACACGGCGTCGGCCGCATCGGCACCACCCAGCACCGTGAACGCGACCATCGCCGAGAACCCCGGGTAGCGCACGTCGACCACTTCGGGGTGCGCACGCAACCGATCCACCAACACCGCTGCGCTGGCCTGCATCCGTTCCATGCGCAGCGGCAACGTGCGCAGACCACGCAACGCCAGGAACGCCTCGAGCGCACCTGGCGTGCCGCCCGTGACCAGTCGCGTGTGCCGAAGGCGGTCGTGCACCAGGTCGTCCGACGTCACGGCCAGACCGATCATCAGATCGCTGTGGCCGCCGATGAACTTCGTGCCGCTGTGGATCACCACCGTCGCTCCGAACTCCAACGGGCGAGCGCATACGGGCGTGGCGAACGTGTTGTCGACCACCACCTGTATGCCGCCCTCGTTCGCAGCGCGACCGATCGCCTCCAGGTCGGCGACGTCCAGCGTCGGGTTGGTCGGCGTCTCGATCCACGCCACGTCGGCACCATCCATCGCCGCGATCACCGCATCGGTGTCGGCGACGTCGACGAAGCGCACCTGCAGCCCCGCCTGCTCGACCAGATCGTTCACCAGCGCGCGCACGCCGAGATACGAGTACGTCGGTAGCACCAGCACGCGCGGGCGCAGCGCAAACAGCGCAGCCGCAGCGGCCGCCATGCCCGTCGCGAACGCAGTGGCCGTGCCACCCTCCAGCGCGCCGACGGCCGCCTCGAGGCCCTCCCACGTGGCGGTGCCGTGGGTACGGGCATACTCGCCGGCCTCGCCACGGACGTTCGAGGCCAACACGATCGGATGGTTCAGCGGCTGGCCGACCTCGCCAGGGCGTCCCGCTGTGACTGCGATCGTCGACTGCTGCATGCAGCGGTTCTACTACGTCGGCGAACGCGTCTGGCCGGCTGGCTCCGGCTCGTCGGATCAGGCGGCAAGATGCCGGGCCGACGCGCCCATCAGCTCCAGGAAGTTGTCGCAGTAGAAGCGTTGCCGCACCCACTCGTCGGCATCACCCAGGCTGGCCTCGAACCGCTCGATCGGGCGGCGGCCGCCTTCCACATGCGGGTAATCCGAGTTGAACATCAACACCTGCGGCCCTGCTTCGCGAGTGATCCAGCCGACATCCTCGGTGGGATACGGCGTGAACTTCATCCGCTCGCGCACGTAGTCGGTGGGGCGCATCTGCAATGCGCGCACACGTTCCTCGTGCTTGTAGAACGCGTCGAATGCGCTCTCCATCTGTCGCATCCAACTGGGCACCCAGATCGCGCCCTGCTCGATGACGCCGATTCGCAGGCGCGGATGGCGATCGAAGACTCCGTCGAACAGCATCGTCGCCAACGTCTGCATGGGCGGGAACGGGATGGCCATGTAGTCGACCGAGCGGAAGTTCTCTTCGCCCCCGTGGAAGTCGGGCGGGATCGGCAGACCGTTGACGAAGTAGTTGCGGTCGATGAGGTCGCCCGTTCCACCCACGTGGAACACCACGGGAATGTCGGCTTCCTCGATCTGACTCCAGACGCGATCGAGCTCACGGTGGCTGGGCGAATGGCCCGGCGGACAACTGCTGGCCACGAGAATCGCCGACGCGCCCATGGCGATCGCCTGAGCGGTGGCCACCTGGGCGCGATCGAAGTCGACCAAGGGCACGTAGCACGTCGACAGCAGTCGCGCATCGACGCTGCAGAACTCGACCATGCCGCGGTTGTGCGCGGTGGCGGCGCCATAGGCCATGTCCAAGTCGCCGCCGTGCTCCCAGTCGCGCAGCCGGCGGTTGTGGAACGTGTTGAACATCAACTGACTGTCGAAACCCAGCAGGTCCAGCGCGCGCGGACGATCGTCGGCCACGAACGAACCGGTCGCAGCAAAGTTCTTGCGGCTCATGATCTCGGCCACTTCGGTGGCCCGGTACTCGTCCGAGGCGTGCCGTTCGGCCAACCGCTGGAACGTGATCTCCAGATCGGCCAACTGCGTGGACGGGTCGCCGGTCTGCCGCAGCTCGTTGCCGCCGGCCAACGCCAGCGGTTCGATGCGCTCGCGCAGCGATGGGTCGGCCCGGTCGCGCAGCCACGTGGGGGTCTCCATGATGTGCGCGTCGGCATCGTGCACCACGCGACCCAGCTGGTTGTAGGCCATGGTTGCCCCCTTCGGTTGCGTCTGGACACGATCACATTGCCACACAGCGTCGGCCTGGTCGGCCCCGTACGGCGGGTCGGTCAGCGTCGCGCAGCCACGGGGCTGGACATGGACAGCCGGTGCATTCGTGGCGTGGTCATCAGCAGCATCGAAACCGCCAGCAGCGCCGAGGCCGCCGCGGCGACCGCCCACACGCCGAAGTGGGCGATCGCCACGCCCGCCGTCGCAGCGCCGACGGCATTGCCGACGAGCTGCTGCGATTCCAGCAGTCCGAACACCAGACAGGTGTCGGCCGGCTGAACATGGTGATGCAAGAGCACCCAGCCGGCCACCAGGATCATCTGCATCCCGGTACCGACCAACACGAATGCCATCAGCGACAACGGCAGCGGCGCGTCCATCGCACACAGCAACAGCGCTGCGCCGGTCAGACCGGCGCCGATGCGCATCGTCGTCCGCTCGGTGGTGCGACGCAGGGTGATGCCGGCCACCGATGCGCCGATCAGCAGCCCGCCGCCTGCGGCCGCGATCAACGCACCGGTGCCAGCCCCGCCATCGCCCAGGACGCCGTAGCCCACCTCGGTCGCCAGGGTCTCGACGACACCCAGGACCACCGTTGTCAGGCCCAGCAGGCAGAACAGCATCACGACGCTGTGCACAGCGTCGCGTGACGGCACGCGCAGCAGCACCTCGCGCACGGCGGGCCGGCGCGGCGGCCATGCAGCTTGCGAGGCGACCGTGTCGCCGACCACCGACGTCGACATGTCGATCCCGACGGTCAAGGCGGTCGCCAGGGCAAGGAGGGCAGCGCCGATGACGAAGACCTCGACCACGCCGAGTCGCAGCAACACTGCCGAAGCCATGAGCGGTCCGAGCAGTTGTGCCAAGCCGGACACGAAGCCTGTTGCCACGTTGGCGGCCAACGTGATCTGGTCGTCGGCGGCGACGATGGCACCGTGGTGTGCGGGCCTGCTGAACACCGTCGTCACCGTGACCAACACGGCAGCCATGTAGAACAGCACCGGATCCGACTGCGCCGCGACGACACACGCAGCGATCGCCAGGGCAACGCACTGCACGCCATACCCGATGGCCAGCGGGTGGCGAAGACGTAGGCCAGAGATCTCTTTGGCCACAAGGGGTGCGATCAACGCTGCCGGCCCCAGCAGCATCGCCGAGACGATGCCCGCCTCGCCCACACCGCCGCGTTCGTAGGCGACCACCAGGAACGTGACCCAGGCTGCGTGCTCGGCCGTGGAGAACAGACCGAGCGCCACCACCGCGCGGAGATACCGCGGCTCACGTCGCAGGATGCCGACGGTGGTGGCGCTGGTCGGTCGGGGGTCCGAAGACATGCAACAACGGTGCGCCGGCGACCACGGCAACACATCGGGAGATCTCCCAATATCGACCGGCGAGCGACATCGGGAGGATGACCGAGTCGCCGCATGGATGCCGAATAGGTGATGTTCCCGATGTTGCTCAGACGATGTGCCCACATGATCGGAAGCACCACGGCGCCCATCACGGGTGCCGCCCGCCGAACGGGAGCCCCAATGATCAATCGTCCGAGCTACGCCCAACGCACCCTCGAGCTGACGCGCTTGTCGTTGCAGCACATGCCCTCCTCCCTCAGGCCCACGGTGTCGGGCATCTTGCTGGCAACCGAACTTTCTTCAGTCGAGCTTCCGAGGTGGCGGCGCAAGGGATCACCGCATGGCCCGCTGCTCACCCAGTGCCCGCTGCTCACAAGTTGAAGGTCATGCGGTGAATGGCGCAGCTGCGCACCGACAGGGTCGGTGCGCAGCTGTGCGCGTTTTGTGGCAGCCTGGCCCCGATGGCGTTGCGAGATGCACGATCCGCTGCGCGCGTACCCCCGTTCGTCGGCCGCACCGCCCAGCTGCACACGCTCGTGGCGACCTTCGACGAGTGCCGACGTGAACGCCGTGGCGCACTGGTCGTGCTGCACGGCGCCTCAGGTTGCGGCACATCGCGCTTGGCCCACCAGCTGCGCGACGAACTGGTGCAACGTGGACTGGACCACCTGTGGTGGACGGGTCGCTGCACCCGCGGGGTGCCGTTGCCATACGAGCCGATGGCCGGCGTGTTGCGAAGCGTCGATGGTGGTGCCAGCCGATGGCTTGCCGACGCGACCGCATTGGTCGGCGGTGGGTTTGACGATGCCGATGGAGCCGGGTTGGCCCTGCTGGCCGGCCTGGTCGACCGCATCCGCGCCGCAGCGACTGACGTACCGCTGGTCGTCTTCGTCGACGACGTCGATGGCGCCGACGCTTCGACGCTCAGGCTGCTGGCCGGTCTCGCCGACCTGGTCGACGACGTCCCAGTGCTCGTTGTGCTGGCAGGCCGCCTGCCCGACGCGACGTTCGGCTCGACGGGCGGCGGTGGACCCCTCCATGCAGACATCGAGATCGTGGTGAACCCACTGTCACCCGACGAGATCGCCGAGCTGGTTCGCTCACTGGCCCCTGGGCTGCGCACCGACGAGGTTGCCGCAGTCGTCGCCGCGGCGGCGGGGCGACCCGCAATCGCTGCCGCCCTGGCGGAGGCAGGCGACCCGTTGACCACGCTGGCAGCCGTACTGGCGAGCGCCGATCCCACCGCTGCCAGCGCGGTGGCGGTGGCATGGCTGGCCGGAGGATGGCTGCCAGACGTCGAGGTGGCGGAACAAGCCGGCCTGAACATCCACGTGTGGCCCACGCTGATCGCGCGTGGTGTGTTGCTGCCATCCGAACGGCCCGCCAGAGGCTCAGTGCCGTCATCGGACCTGTGGGTCGAGGCAGCGCGCCGCGAGTTGGGTGGCGTGCTCGTGCCGCTGGCCGCACGCATGGCCGACGCACTGTCCGGTCGCGCGCCGGCGGCCAGCGTCGCGAACTGTTGGGAGCATGCGGGACACGAGCAGGATGCGTCGAGCGCATGGGAGGCCGCCGCCGAGGAAGCCGAGCGCGAGCTGGCCATCGCCACCGCTGCCGTGGCGCTGCGCCGATCGATCGAGCTGGGCGATGCCGCGACCTTGCTGCGATTGGGTCGCAGGGCCGGCGAGGTGTCGTTGGCGGCTGGCCACCGTGAGCATGCTGATCGACTGGCCGAGCGGCTACTGCCGCGGTTGGAACGCAGCGCACTGGCCGAGACGATCGGCGTGCGCATGCTTCGCTACCGCGCCCGATCGGAGGCGGGGCTGTCGGGCGCCGACGAGCACCTCGATGCGGCGCTGTCCATCGACGCGCCTGCGTGTCGCGAGCATGTCGACGCCCTGGTCGTCGACTCGCTGCGATTGGTCCTGGACGATCCGGCCCGGGCTCGGGCACAGGCAGCCAAAGCGATCGACGAGGCCCGCGCAATCGACGACCTGGCCGCCACGGCATCTGCGTTCGGTGCAGCCGGATTGGCACATGCGATCGCGGGTGACGTCGATGCCGGCCTCGCCCATCTCGACGAGGCGGTCGACGCAGCGGCGCGCGCCGGCGATGGCGCCGCCGAGGCGCGCCTGGCCAGCAATCGCGTCTACGTGTTGTGGCGCGCCGGCCGACCCGCCGATGTTCAGCGGGCGGCAACCGTCGAACTCGACCGGTTGGCGGTACGCGGCATGAGCGCGCTCGGCGATCAGTTGGCGGTCGGTCGCGCCGCCGCGCTGGTCACGTTGGCGCGCTTCGACGACGCAGCCCTGGCCATCGAGGCGGCGCGACGAATGCGCATGGCCGCCGATGCCGCCGCGCTGCTGGACCTGGTCGATGCCGAGCTGGCAATGATCAGAGGCGAGGTCGACCGGGCCACCACACTGGTCGAACAAGCAGCAGCCTCGCCGGCCAGCGCCGTACTGGAGGTCGCCGCCGATCTGCACCTGCGCCGAGCCGAACTGGCCATGGCGCGCGGCGATCACGCCGCAGCGGCCGCGCACGCACTGATCGGCTTGCAGGCCAGTGGCGATGGCGACGCCATCGCAGTGGCCCGGTTGGTGCTGGCGTGGTGGCGGTCGGCCGGCCGCAACGGCGACCCCACACCGACTGCACTGCCCGAGCTGCGACCGATCGGCGCCGAGGCTGCTGCGCTGATCGCCCACGTTGCCGCACATCGATCCGGCTCGGTCGACGATTGGGATGCGGCTGCCGTGATGTGGATGGCCGTGCCGAATCCGCTCGAGGCGTGGCGCTGCCGGCTGGCCGCGGCAATGGTCGTGGGCGATCTGGACGAGCTGGACTCGTTGGTCGACCAGGCCCGCGAGTTGGGCGCCTTCGGTCCGGCGTTGGAAGCCGACGCGGCATGGCGGGCGGCCGGTGGACGCCGGGCCCCGCGCCGGGCCGGCGGCTTGTTGACCGAGCGCGAGCTGGAGGTGTTGCAACTGGTGGCCCAGGGCCTGACCAACCGCGAGGTCGGCGAGCGCATGTACATCAGCACCCGCACGGTGGGCGCGCACCTGGAGCGCTGCATGTCGAAGCTGGGCGTGTCGACCCGAGGTGCGGCCGTGCACGAGGCCCGACGCCAGGGCGTGCTGGGCTCGTCGACCTGACGAGTTCGTAGACGGGTGGGTGTGTGGCTACTTCTTGATCCCCATCGAGGCCATTGCCATCGACCTGGCGACCACGGTGACTTGCGTGCGCTTGGCCTTGGCCAGGTCAAGGACCACGTGGCTACCGATGAAGACCTCACCACTGCCGGCGATGCCCAACGGCACTCGCACCGTTGCCAGTTGCTCGGCGGCCAGTAAGACGCGCTCGGCCAACGCCTGTGCTGCCGTGTCGTCGGCAACCAGCACTTCTTCCTGCACTCCATCGACCTCGATGATCACGTAGTGCTGCACGCGATCGGGCGCCGTCGATTTCATCTTGGGCTTTGGCATGCCGAACGGTACCCCAATGACCCCCCTGCGGTCACGGGGCTGATGGTCACGTCTGGTTCAAGACTTGATCACAACACCGTCACGAGCACATCGTCGATCGTTCCCTGGAACTGGTCGTTGTTCGACGTGTTGACCCACTTGGCTCCGATGGTGACCGGGGCAGTGTTGTTCAACTCGACCGCCGGCATCGTTGCCGACCCGCGCTTTGTGCCGTCGATGATGATCTCCAGCTTGCCGGCAGCACGTCGGCACGTGACTCGGTGCCAGCCTCCGTCGGCAACGCTGATCGAGGCCTTCAGCACCACCCGACGCTCGGCGATCTCGACCATCGCGTTCGGGCACGGCTCGCTGGCACACGCCTTCGGGAAATCGGCCGCCACACCGCCTGCCTCGATGCGACCGACAAGCCAGTTCGGACACGATTTTGTCGCTTGTTCGTCATCTGACCGACACGTTTCACCAGGGCAAATCACCCAAAGTGGGCCGAATGGACTATCGCGCGCATCCTCGCCAGAGAGTACGCTGTGTGGCGGACAACCACGTCCAGTGAGACGCGTGTTCGGGGGGGGGTCGGCGGAGCCCAGAACGACGTGCGCAAGCGGATTACTGGAAGGAATGACGCCGTGAATCGACGAGAGCTTCTGACATCGTTGGGCATAGCCGTAGCTGTGTGCCTGGTACCGCTGGTGGGCAGCGTCGCACCCGTCAGCGCGTTGGCCACCACCACGACCGCGCTGTACGACATGAACGAGGCTGCCGGAAACGCAGTGCTGGTTGACAGCAGCGGCAACGGAGTCAACGGTGCCAGCGGGCCCAACGTCAGCAAGGGCGTGCTGATCGACGGCGCCACCGTGCACAGCTACTCCCGGTTCACGGGCGATGGCGTCACCCCCCGGTCTCCAACGATGTTGCCGGTCGAGCCAGAGCGACTCGACACCGTCCCCCATTCCACTCTCCACAATCCCGATACTCAGGACTTTGCAGTCACGGTTCGCTACCGCACCGACAAGAGCTTCGGCAACCTGGTCCAGAAGGGCCAGAACGGCACCGCAGGCGGCTACTTCAAGATCGAGCTGCCCGGCGGGCGGCCCACGTGCCTGTTCAAGGGTGTCGGAACGCAGGGAGCCGTCAAGCCTCCAGCGGCCACACCGGGTCTACCCGATCCGTACGATCTCAGCGACAACCTGTTCCACACCGTCAGGTGCGAGCGTCTGCAGAATCGCGTCGCGCTGTGGATCGACGGTGTCGAAGTCAACCGCAAGGTCGGGCCCACAGGAAACATCGCCAACACCAAGAACCTCAGCATCGCCGGCAAGTCGGTCTGCGATCAGGTTCTGACCACCTGCGACTACTTCGTCGGCGAGATCGACTGGGTGCGTATCGAGAAAGGTTCCACGGTCGTCACCAACCCGCCGCCCATGGCATCGTTCACCAACACCTGCACCTTCCTCAGCTGCGCGTTCGACGCATCGGCCTCCAGCGATCCCAATGGCACGATTGCGTCGTATGCCTGGAACTTCGGCGACAACATCTCCGCGACCGGCGCCTCCCCCACCCGCAACCACACCTACGCCACGTCGGGCACCAAGACGGTCACGCTGACTGTCACCGACAACGGCGGCACCGCCACCAGCACCACGCGAACCTTCACTGTCTCGGCCAACACACCGCCCACGGCGGCCTTCACCTCCACGTGTGCCGACTTCGGGTGCACGTTCGATGCCTCGGCTTCCACCGATGCCAACGGCCCCATCGCCACGTACTCGTGGACCTTCGGTGACGGCGCCACCGGCACCGGCGTGTCGCCGGCGCATTCGTACGCCGGCCCCGGCGACTACACCGTCGCTCTCACCGTCACCGACGGAACGAACCTGTCGGGCAACACCTCGAAGACTGTCACCATCGTGGCCAACCAACCTCCGGCTGCGGCGTTCGTCACCAACTGCAACGGCCTGACATGCTCGTTCGACGGGTCCACGTCCACTGATCCCAACGGGCCCATCGCCAGCTACGCCTGGGACTTCGGCGACCTGACCACCGGCAGCGGCGTCACCACCCCTCACACGTTCGGCGCACCGGGAACGTACGCGGTCGCGCTCACCGTCACCGACTCGTTCGGCGTTTCCAACACGGCCACCGCCGACGTCACGGTGACGGTGGTCGTCGAACCCAACATCGCCTTCGTCGACCAGACCTCGGTGTCGGCGCAGCTGGCCACCCACGTGGCATCGGTCCCGGCCACCGTGCAACCCGGCGACGCGCTGCTGCTGTTCTTCAGCAGCGGCACCGCGGCCACGGTCGGCCAGCCCACCGGTGTGACCGGGTGGACGCAGGTCGACTCCATCGGCGGGGGTGCCATCACCGGCTCCACCACGGTGTGGCGCAAGGTCGCCGTTGCCGGTGACGCGGGCGCCCAGGTCAGCATCGCCGTGTCGACGCAGTCGAAGGGCAACATCATCATCGCCGCCTACCGCGGCACATCGGCCACCAACCCGGTGGCCAGCTTCAGCAGGCAGCTGATCACCAGCAACAGCGCCACCCGAACCACACCGATGGCAACCCTCGGCGTCAAGACCTGGGCCCTGTCGTACTGGATGCATCGCGACGGAACCACCACATCACTCACGCCGCCAGCAGGCGTCGCCTCCCGAAGCAACGGCACGCAGACCGGAGGCGGCCGTGTCACCACGTTGCTGGCCGACAGCGGCGCTTCGGTGAACCCCGGCCCGTACGGTGGCCTCACTGCCACCGCAGCCGCCGCCAGCAGCGTGGCCACCACCTGGACCATCGTCCTCGCTCCCGCGTGATTCGCATGCCCGGCACGCCTCGCACCCTGTTCGCAGCACGAATGTTCCTTGCGTCGGGCGTCGTGGCGGCCGGCGTGTCGGTCGTCGCGATGTTCGACGAAACACCCACTCCCGCTGTCGCCGATGCCACCCAGACCGTTGCGTTGTACGAGATGAACGAACCAGCCGGAGCGACGGTGCTCGTCGACAGCAGTGGCAACGGCCTGAACGGTGCGATCGGCCCCAACATCGTCAAGCCGGTGGTGTTCGACGGAGCGACTGGTCATCAGTTTCTCGACCGTTCACCGACGATGCTGCCCGTCGAGCCCGAACGACTCGACACCGTGCCGCACAACACTCAACTCAACCCCGACGCCCTCGACTTCGCGATCACCGTCCGGTACCGAACCGACAAGAGCTTCGGCAACCTGATTCAAAAGGGTCAGAACCAGACGGCCGGCGGATACTTCAAGATCGAGTTGCCCCGCGGTCGGCCCACTTGCTTGTTCAAGGGCGTCGGTACGCAGGGCGCCGTCAAGCCCCCAGCGGCCACTCCGGGTCTCCCCGATCCCTACGACCTCAGCGACAACACGTGGCACACCATCCGATGTGAACGGTTACAAAATCGAGTCGCGCTGTGGATCGATGGTGTCGAGGTCAACCGTAAAGTCGGGCCCACCGGCAACATCGCCAACACCAAGAACCTCAGCATCGCTGGCAAGTCAACCTGCGACCAGGTGCTGACCACATGCGACTACTTCGTGGGCGACATCGACTGGGTGCGTCTGGAGAAGGGCGACGGCACGGCCGTGAACCGGCCCCCTGTCGCCAGGTTCAGCAGTACGTGTCCTACGCCGACGCCTCGCACCGGCGTGTGCAACTTCAATGGCAACACGTCCAGCGACCCCGACAACGACGTCCTGTCGTTCAGCTGGAACTTCGACGACGGCACCACCGGCACCGGGGCGACCACATCGCACGCGTATGTCACGGCCGGACCGTTCACCGTGTCGTTGACAGTCACCGACGACAATGGCGCGTCCAGCACGGTCACCCACACCGTCAGACCCACGCCGCCGCCGACCACCACGACAGCGCCGACCACCACGACGACCACCATCGTCGCTCAAGAGCCCCCGCCGCCGGGCCGCGTCACCGAGGTCAAAGGCGCGGCGACCGGTCTGCAGATCGCTCAACGACTGCCTGTCGTCACCGGCGAGTGACCCGACGACAGACCGCACCGGACCTCGAACCCAGCCCACACGCTGACCACGAGGCTTCGTGGTCGGCGTGTGCTGTGAATCGCGTCCAGCGCACGAACTTCGGGCGGCGAGCCGTACGCCCGTAGCGTGTCGCCCGTGACAGCCGCCTGGACGCACGATCGATGACCGACGTTTCGGTGCTCGGCCATGTGTTGGCTGGATTCGGTGCGCTGGCTGCCGGCACGGTGAACGCCGTGGCAGGGGGTGGCACGCTGATCACGTTTCCGTTGCTGACCGCGGTGGGTGTGCCGTCGGTGCGCGCCAACGCCACCAACACCATCGCGTTGTGCCCGGGGTACGTGGCCGGCACCTATGCGCAGCGAGCAGACCTGGCCGGCCTCGGCCGAGGTGTGCGCTCTCAGGCTGTGGTCGCGGCGATCGGCGGCCTGACAGGCTCGGTGCTGCTGGTGCTCAGCCCCGAATCGGCGTTCCGCGTGCTGGTGCCGTTCCTCGTGTTGCTGGCCACCGTGTTGCTGGCGATGCAGGACCGGCTCCGGCGCTGGGTGACCGGTCGCAGCGAACATCAAGCACACGCCACCATCGGCCTGGCCGGCGTGTTCTTCGCCGCCGTGTACGGCGGCTACTTCGGCGCCGGCCTGGGCATCATGCTGGTCGCGATCCTGGGCATCTTCTCCGACCTGACCTTCACGCGGCTGAACGCTGTGAAGCAACTGCTGGCGTTCCTCATCAACACGTCAGCGGCGGTGTTCCTCAGCTTCTCGGGCAAGGCCGAGTGGACCTTGATCGCGGTCATGGCGCCCGCAGCGATGATCGGCGGCACCATGGGCGGTCGGCTGGCGCGGGTCGTGCCACCGCAACGGTTGCGGCTGGGCGTGATCGTGTTGGGTCTGGTGGTCTCGGTGATCTACTTCATCCGTCTGTGACAGCCGGCGACCCCAGCAAACCCGGCGACCCCGGCAACGAGGTCACAGCGTGCTGTTGTGCTGATCGCGCCACTCGATCCACTCGCGGGCCAGGCCGAGGTCGAAATCGGGGCCGCCTGTGCCCACTGTGAACAGTGTGATCCCCTGCGCCATCAGCCCGTCGGCCACCTGGTCGGGGGGCTCTTGCACACCGGCCGAGCGTTGGATGAGTTCGGGCTGGCGGCCGACATCTCCGCACCAGCGATCCAGCACCTGGCACTTGTGGGCGATGCTTTCTGCATCGCCGAAGGCGTGCCACACGTCGGCGTGCTCGGCCACGATGCGCAGCGTCTTCTTCTCGCCGCTACCCCCGATCAGGATGGGGATGTTGCGCGTCGGCGCGGGGTTCATGGCCGCCCAGCGGGCCTTGATGCGAGGCAGCGCCAGCGCCAGTTCGGCGATGCGACTGCCGGCTGTTCCGAAGGGGTAGCCGTACTCGCTGTAGTCGCGTTCGAACCATCCAGCGCCGATACCCAAGATGAGGCGGCCGTCGCTGATGTGGTCGACCGTGCGCGCCATGTCGGCCAGCAGATCGGGATTGCGGTAGGTGTTGCACGTGACCAGGGCGCCGATCTCGATCTGCGAAGTGGCCTCGGCCCACGCCCCCAACATCGTCCAGCATTCGAAGTGCTTGCCGTCGGCTTCGCCGTACAGCGGGAAGAAGTGATCCCAGTTGAACACGATGTCGGCGCCCGCCTCTTCCACAGCGGCAACCGCAGCACGGATCTGCGCGTACTCGGCGTGTTGCGGATGAAGTTGGACACCGATGCGAATGCGAGCGCTCATACGTTGCGGAGGCTACCCATTCGGTCTGTTCCCGAAGCACGGACCCCTCCGCGGCCGACGAGGTCAGGTTCTTGCGCAGTTCTCACCTTGCTCATGTGGCGTTCTACGACGGCGAGCGCACGATCGGCACATCGACCGTGACCCCGATCAGACCATCCCTCGTTCGACCCGGCCTTCGATCCGTGCGACTCGCCATCGTGGCCACCGCCCGGGCCGCGCGCCCTCGACGACGGCATCTTCTCCATTCCCGTCGAAGTCGGCCTACCAGTTCCTGACCGGCCAAAGCCGCTACGACCCGATGGACGAGCGACTCGTCGTCATCGTCCGCTGGCGACGGCGGCCGGTTGGGTCATGATGGCCGGCGTGGCAGCCGGAGCCGGATTCGCGGGTGGTCGGCTGGGCGAGTCCTCCCCCACCGCGTCCGCCACCGCCAACGACGCCGTCCAGATCGCAGCGGTGTCGTTGGACGCCACCACCATGGATGTAGCAGCTGTGCTGGACTCGGTCGAGGCGTCGGTCGTCTCCATCGACACGATCGTCGAGTACAACCGGGGTCCGTTCCAGGGGCAGGGCGAGGGCGCCGGGACGGGCGTGGTCATCGATGCCCAGCACGGATACGTCGTCACCAACGCGCACGTTGTCGAGGGCGCCACCAGCATGACCGTGACGGTCGGTGAGGGCACCGCACGCCCAGCCACGTTGGTGTCGGCCGATGCGGCCAATGACATCGCCGTCGTCCAGGTGACCGACACGACCGCCCTGGTGGCCGCGCCGTTGGGTTCCAGCGATCAGGTCGCGGTCGGCGACTCGGTCGTTGCCATCGGGAACGCGCTGGCATTGGAGGGTGGCATGACGGTGACGCAGGGCATCGTGTCGGCATTGGATCGGTCGCTGCAGACCGACACCGACTCGTTGGCTGGCCTGATCCAGACCGACGCAGCGATCAGCTCGGGCAACTCCGGAGGGGCGTTGGTGAACGCAGCCGGGCAGGTGATCGGCATCAACACCGCGGTCGCGACCAGCTACGCCGGTGTCAGCGTGTCGAACATCGGCTTCGCGATCTCGATCGACTATGCGATCGCGGTCGCCAACTCGCTGATCGCCGGCGCCTGACACACCCACGCCGCTGTTCGCAGAACGTGCGGCTCCTCGAGCGCTCGGCAGTCCGGTCGCGTGATGTTCGTTGGACGGCGATCCGGTGAAGTACCGATGTGCCGGCTCTCGTCGATCTGGTCAGCGTGGTGGCGCCGCCCGACATCACATCCTCGGT
>JANNFQ010000514.1:0-7795 GCA_031380045.1 Acidimicrobiaceae bacterium | reverse complement strand
CAAAACGAAAGCGATCGACGCGGTGCGCTGCGAGCATGAACGTGGCGTGCCGCACCACCTCGCCCAGGTCCAGGCTGCGGACGGCTTCGTCACCCTCAGCTCGCACCTCGTTCGACCCGACTCCTGTTCGAACCAGAGTCGACACTGCGGTGCGAATCTCGGTCATGTCGGCGATGGCATCGACACCGTGGCCGACGACGTCGCCGACCACGACGACGATGGTGCCATCTTCCAAGCTCTGCACCTCGTACCAGTCGCCGCCCATCCCGACGGACGACGACGCCGGCAGGTATCGAGCTGCAACCGCCAGCCCCTCGATGGTCGGCGGATCGGCCAGCATCTTCCGCTGCAACTGCGCCACCACTTCGTGTTCGCGGCGATGCAGCTCGGCCCGCTCGATGGTCTGCGCGACCAGATCGGCAATCGAACCCAGTCGGCCCGGTTCGGTCATCGAGTGCGTTCTTCTTCGGCCCACGAACACGTAGGCGATCACGCCGACAAGCTCGTCGCGAGAGTTCAGCAACGGCAGACACACCAGACGATCGATGTCGGGGCCCAGCAGTTGGCGAAGACCAGGGAAAGCATCGATCTGCGCCGCGTTGACCAACTGCATGCGCTTGCCGTCGCGCATGCCCTTCATGAAGTCGCCGGCCGGGTCGACAGGAATGACCAGTGGTTCGGATTCCGGCTGGCCCTCTGCCGAGTCGATGGGGACGCGCAACTCGGTTCCCTGCTCGCTGACCAGACCGACTGCTACCCCGTCGGCGGAACTTGCGGCTGGCGCGTGCGCCACCACCCCCTGGACGATGTCGACCAGCGTGCGTGCGTTGGACAAATGCCGACCGAGCTCGGCCAGGGCACCTGCGCTGGAACGGCGCGCTTGCTGAGCATCGGCACGCGACACCGCTTGCCGAACCATCTCGGCGATCGACACCATCGCCGAGCGTTGGCGCGGCGACATCTCGGTACGTCGATGCCATGCGGTGACCAGCACCGCTCGATGTCCGTCGCCGGGCGTTGACTCAACAGCGATCGCTACCGCCATCGCCGCGCGAAACCCGTTTGCCTCGAGGGCACGGGCACCTGAGCTGATCGATCGGGACGAGTCGTCGATGAACACGTCGACTTCGCTGTCGCGTGCTTCACGGGACAGTTCGGCAGTGATCGGTTGCTGTGTCGGTTCGATGCGGCCACCTCCGATTTCGGCATCGATTTCCAACGCGATGTCCAGGTCGACCAGATCAGCGCGCACCGGCGCGCCGCCGTATCGGCGAACGACGTCGACGACATCGGTGCGCGACCGTGTCTCGGCCAACTCTTGGCTCAGCGTGCCCAACAGACGCATGGTCTCGGCTGCGCGTTGCAACTCCCGACTCTGATGGTCGGCTCGCCGCAGGAACAGGCTCACGAGCGCGGCGACCAACGCCGTGAGCAGTGCGACGAGCACGGCCAAGAGATACGACGGCGAGCCATACGACGCCACGATCGTCCATGTGCGGCCGGGCACCTGAATCGTCGCCGTCTGACCGCCCTCAGGGAAATCGTCGCTGGCTGCCAGCACCTGATCACCATCGAGGATCTGCAGGCGAGTCCCCGGCGGCAGCTGGTTCTGCAGCGGCTGGATGAGATTGCTCGTCTCGACTGCCGTCGTCAGGAATCCGGTCAGGGCAGCACGGCGCTGCGCTTCGCTGTCCAAGGCGACGCCCGGCCGGTACAGCGGTGCGGTCACGAAGAACGATCGCCGCCCCAACGGCTGCGAATCGATCGGCGACGAGAACGCGATCGTGCCTTCACCGGCAGACAGCTCGGCGGTTCGCCGGCGGACCTCGGCCGAGGCGATGTCGAAGCCGATGACCTGCACCGAGACTTCGGTCTGCGGTTGCACCCAACGCACAGCAAGGTAGGTCGACCGCTTGGGCGACACCTGCAGTGACCCGTCGGCAGACAGTGCGCGGATGGGACCGTCGATGGCCGCTTCGAACTGGGCACGGTCGGAGTCGGGAACGACCGACGCCAACGCAATGACCGTGAACTCGGTGGTGGCGACCACACCGTCGGCAAATCGTCGGTAGGACGACTCGTCGACGGTGCCGTCGGCCAGCACCAAGCCCTGTGCTCCGCCCAAGCCGGCGACCAACGCGCGCGCCACGGTGCGTACCGACTCTGCGGCCTGCGTCGCCACTGCCCGCTCCTCGTTGGCCGATGCATGCCGTGCGCTTCGCGCCAGCGCAGCACTGGCGCCGAACCCGACTGCGAGGATCGCAACGACGATCGCGGCGATTGCCCGGCGGCGGCCGGCGGCCGACCAATTGGCCATTCCCTCGCCCGCCCCGATCAGCAGGTCTGATTCTGCGCCGGGGTGATCATTGGGAAACACGTCAGTGTTCTAGTTCATCCCGCCTGCATCGACCGTCGCTCAACCCACGTTCGGGTGGAAATTCACTCGTTCGATCCGTCGAGATGAGCTGGCATGCTGGAAACAGGCCCACCATGACCGACAACAGATCCCGAACGAACGACGCCGTTGTCGCGCATCGGCTTGCGACCGTCGCGCTGCTGCGCGCTCGCAACGCCTTGCAGATCCCCGAGAGCTTGCCGATTGCCGACCGTCGCGACGATCTGCTGACGGCAATCCGAGACCATCAGGTCGTCATCGTCGCCGGCGAGACCGGCTCGGGGAAGAGCACCCAGCTGCCAAAACTGTGCCTGGAGTTGGGACGAGGGGTCAGCGGGCTCATCGGCCACACGCAACCCCGCAGGGTCGCGGCGCGCACCATCGCCGAACGGCTGGCCGACGAGATGGGGGTGGATGTCGGTGGTGCCGTGGGCTACACCGTGCGCTTCACCGATCATGTCGGCGACGACACACTGGTGAAGGTCATGACCGATGGCATCCTGCTGGCCGAGATCCAGCGAGACCGGATGCTGCGGCGCTACGACACCATCATCGTCGATGAGGCCCACGAACGCAGCCTGAACGTCGACTTCCTACTCGGCTACCTCCATGGACTACTGGCCCGCCGGCCCGATCTGCATCTGATCGTCACCTCGGCCACCATCGACACTGAACGTTTCGCTGCTCACTTCGCCGGGCCCGCAGGCCCGGCCCCGGTGGTGCAGGTCAGTGGGCGCAGCTACCCCGTCGATGTTCGGTATCGCCCGATCGGGGAGGAACCCGAGGACGATCGCGACCAGGTGCAGGCAGTGTGTGATGCCATCGACGAGTTGGCGATGGAAGGCCCCGGCGATGTGCTGGTCTTCCTCAGCGGTGAGCGCGAGATCCACGATGTCGCCGACACCCTGCGTCGCCGGCCCGACAACGGGCAGAACCGTGCCGCGTCGCACGTGGAGGTGTTGCCGCTGTACGCCCGACTGTCGGCGGCCGAGCAGCACCGCATCTTCCAGCCGCACGTCGGACGACGGGTGGTGTTGGCCACCAACGTGGCCGAGACGTCGATCACGGTGCCGGGTGTTCGATATGTGGTCGACGCCGGATCGGCACGCATCTCGCGCTACAGCCATCGGCTGAAGGTGCAGCGGTTGCCCATCGAACCGGTGTCGCAGGCCTCGGCGAATCAGCGTGCGGGCAGATGCGGTCGCGTCGCACCGGGTATCTGCATTCGGCTCTACGCCGAGGACGACTACGTCAACAGACCCGAGTTCACCGAACCCGAGATCCTGCGCACGAACCTTGCATCCGTCATCCTGCAGATGACAGCCCTCGGGCTGGGCGACGTCGGGTCGTTCCCGTATCTGGACCCACCCGACAATCGATCGGTGCGCGACGGGTACGCGCTGCTGGACGAGCTGGGCGCGCTCCAGCCCGACGGTGACGCCCGAGTCGACACCCGCAACGACACTCCCGACCGCAACACGACGCGGCGGCTGACCGGCGTGGGCAGGCGATTGGCCAGGCTGCCCGTGGACCCACGGCTGGGCCGCATGGTGCTGGAAGCAGACCGTCTGAACTGCGTGCGCGAGGTGTTGGTCATCACGGCTGCGCTGTCTATCCAAGATCCGCGCGAACGTCCGGCCGACGCGCAGCAGGCGGCCGACGAGGCGCACCGACGCTTCGCGACCGACGGATCAGACTTCCTGGCATTCGTTCGGTTGTGGGACCACCTTCGCGAACGGCAACACGAGCTGGGTTCCAGCCAGTTCCGAAAGCTGTGCCGTACCGAGTACCTGAACTACCTGCGCGTCCGCGAATGGCAAGACCTCTACAGCCAACTGCGCCAGATCGTGGGCTCACTGGGCATTCGCCTCGAATCGCGCGTCGAGTCCAGCCATCCCGATCGCGTGCACCAAGCACTCATGGCGGGCCTGCTGTCACATCTCGGAATGCGCGACTCCACGTCGCGCGACTATCGGGGCGCGCACGGTTCGACGTTCGCCATCGGCAGAGGCTCGGCTGTTGCAAAGCAGCTGCCTCGCTGGATCATGGCTGCAGAGTTGGTCGAGACCAACCGCCTGTGGGCGCGTACCGTCACGGGCATCAAGCCCGAGTGGGCCGAACGCATCGGGGCTCATCTGGTACGTCGCTCGTACGGCGAGGCGGTGTGGGACGAGCGGCGAGGCGGTGCCGTGACCGTCGAACGGGTCACGCTGTACGGCTTGCCCATCGTGGCCGGGCGCACGATCGGGCTGGACCGCATCGACCGTCCCTTGGCCAGATGGATGTTCATTCGCCACGCGCTGGTCGAGGGCAGCTGGACGACCCATCATCGCTTCGCCGACCACAACAGAACCGTCGTCGAGCAGTTGCGCGCCCTGGAAGAGCGCACGCGCAGCAGTGGCCTGGTCGACGACGAAGCTGTGCACGAGTTCTACGACAGTCGTGTCGGTGCCGACGTGGTGTCGTCGCGCCATTTCGACACGTGGTGGAAGGATCGGCGGCGCGATCAACCCGACCTGCTGACGATCACACGAGAGAACCTGGGTGCCGGCACGACGATCGACGCCGACGCCTTCCCAGAACTCTGGCATCACCACGACCTGGTGTTCGAGCTGTCGTATCGATTCGAGCCAGGAGCAGACGACGACGGCGTCACCGTGCATGTCCCGCTCGCCGTACTGAACCGCATTCAGACCGATGGGTTCGACTGGCAGGTACCTGGGCTACGCAGCGAACTGGTCGCATCCCTCATCCGCACGCTGCCGAAGGACTACCGCCGTGAACTGGTGCCATTAGGCGAGATGATCGACGCGACCGTTGCCCGGTTGCCTGCGCCGGCGGGCAGGTTGGTCGATGCGGTCGCCCACGCGCTCACCCAGGTGTCGCGTGTCATCGTGCCGGCCGAATTGTTCGACGGCACGCGCGTCCCGTCACACCTGCGAGTCACCTTCGATGTCCTGGATGCCGACGGGAACTCGCTGGGACGCAGCAAAGACCTGGAGGTTCTGCGACGACGCCTGAACCCGCAGTTGCGATCGGCCATCGCGGCCGCCTCGCCGGTTGCCGAGCGATCGGGCATCACTTCGTGGGACCTGGGTCAGCTGCCCAACGTGGTCGAGACATTGCACGACGGACACCTCGTCCGTGGCTATCCAGCGCTCGTCGACGACCGAGACAGCGTGACCCTGCGCGTGCTGACGAACGCCGATCTGCAGGCCCGCGTCATGCGAACCGGTGTGCGGCGGCTGGTCATGTTGGCCGTGCCTGTCGGCCGTCGGGCGGCCGAGTCGCAACTGACGAACTCGCTACGACTTGCGATCGCCGGGGGGCCGGCCGGCTCGCTGGACGAGCTGGTGCTGGACAGTGTGACGGCGGCGACCGACAGCGTTGTCCGAAGTGCCGGTGAGCTGCCGTGGGACGACCAGGCTTTCGCCGAACTGGTGCGCGTCGCACGCAACGAGGTGCCCACGCGCGCTGCGTCGGCACTTCGCATCGCCGCCACCGCAATCGCCGCTGCCACAGCGCTGAACGGCCGCCTGGACAAGCTGGTCGCACCCGCAGTGCAGCCGTCGGCCGACGACGCTCGAGCGCAGCTTCGGCGGCTGGTACGACCCGGATTCGTCACCGCGACCGGCGTCGAGCGGCTGGACGACATCGTCCGCTACCTCACGGCCATCGATCGCCGGATCGACAAGCTGCCAGAAGCCCCGGCAAAGGACCAGCAGCGAATGCGTCAGATCACCGCGCTCGAGCGGCGCTACACGGCACTGCTCGACCAGTTGGGCCGCAGTGGCATCACAGCCGATGTCATCGAGTTGGGCTGGTCGCTGGAAGAGCTGCGCATCAGCGAGTTCGCGCAGGTGGTTGGAACCAAGCGACCGGTCAGCCCGCAGCGAATCATCGCCGAGCTGCTACGCCTGGGCGGATGATCAGCGCGTGCGTAGCAGCAGCAGCGTGTCGTACTCCAGCTCAGGAACCCGGCGGCCGCTGGCAGCCATGACGATCGAGGGGAAGCTGCCGTCCAGGTGGGCCCGTGCCTGACCCGCCAGACCCAATCCCCACCGCACTGTTCCCAACACTCGCCACCAGTCGAAGCGGTCTTCGTCCCACGCTCCACCCGCGGCTTGATATGCCTTCCGCAATGTGGCGATGTCGGCCATGCCAGCCGCTGTGTGGCGGTCTTCACGGAATCGCCACATGCGCTGGCACGGCCACGCCAGATCTTCGATCGGGTCGCCGATACGAGCGGTCTCCCAATCGAGAATGGCCCGCAACCCGTCATCGCCGACGATGATGTTGCCGGTGCGGATGTCGGAGTGCACGATGGTCAGGTGCGTCGGCTCGGGCGGGGCATGTCGCTCGAGCCAGCGCATGCCGAACGAGAACGTCGGTGACGGTTCCAGCAGCAATCGCAGCCCTTCATCGATGCCTGCCAGCGCCGTGCGAATCGGCGCCCCTGACGCTGACGCTGCCGACTCGAGCAGCGGTGTGGGGGCGTCTGCGGCGGAAATGCCGTGCAACCGGGCCATGGCCGTGCCGAGTTGGTCGACCACTCGTTCGCCGATGCCGGCGCTGTGCACCAATCGCAGCACGCGACGAGGAACGGTCTCGCCGGCCACAGCAGTGCTGATGAAGAACGGGCCGCCCAACACCGATTCGTCGGTGCACACGTGATGCACGTGCGGTACGGGCACGCCGGCCGATTCAGCCAGGTTGCGCACCGCCGCCTCGCCGGCGACGTCCAGTATCTGAATGGCAGCGCGAGGAATCATCGTCAAGGCCAGCTTGCTGGTCTCGGCCGTGCCGTCTCGTGTGCTGACCGTCTCGAACAATGCGTTCAGCCGGCGGGCCCCGGCAGATGCCAACTCCAGTGATCGCACCTCGACCGGCCGACCTTCTTGCTCGGTGAGCCAGCGACCGAGCTGAGCGCTGAGATCGGTCGTCATCACTCGCCATCCCACGAGTCGTGGCCGGGCTTGGCGATCGACAGGTCGTCGCGGGCAACGCGCATCAGCACGTTCCACACGCTGGCTGCCATCGCCGGGTCGTCAGCCATGCCGGCTCGCAATGCGGTCGCCAGCCGAGCCCGTGCTTCGTCGAGGTCAACGACAGCCGCTGCCTCACCCGAATCGTCGCCCGCTGCCAGCAGCTGCTGGGTGCCCGCCAGCTCGGCGGCCTCGGCGGCCGGCGCCAGCCGCAGCTGACGCTCGACAATGGTCACCAGGCTGGCCGCCACACGAGCATGGTGCTGTACGGGTCCGTCAAGGGCCGGCACGACATCACGATCGAGGAGTTCGGCGACGACGGCCAAGAGTTCGGCTGCGGTTGGACGGGGCTGCACGGGTGATCTCCTCCGAGGGAAATTCGATGTCGACCGAAGGCTCGGGGAACTTAGCGCTC
>JANNFQ010000510.1:0-4069 GCA_031380045.1 Acidimicrobiaceae bacterium | reverse complement strand
CAGGGGGTTTCAGTGGCAGGCAGCATTCTCGGAAACCGGGTTCTTCGCAAGGAAGACCCGAAGTTTCTCACCACCGGAGGCATGTACGTCGACGATCTTCTCGACGAGCCGATGTTGGCGGGCGCCGGCCATGTCACCTACGTCAGATCCTCGGTGGCGCACGGGGTCATCACCAACATCGATGTGTCCGAAGCGCTACAACGCCCAGGCGTTGTCGCCATCTTCACCGCCGCCGACCTGGAACTACAGCCCATCCCATCGCCGTTCAACCCAACCGTCGCCAGGGGCCTGCTGGCGATCGACAAGGTGCGTTACGTGGGCGAGCCCATCGCGGTGATCGTCACCGAGTTGGCCGACCAGGGCGAGGACGCTGCCGAAGCTGTCATCGTCGACTACGACGTACTCCCAGCGCTCATCGACATCGAAGAGTCCATGGCCAGCACCAACCTCATCTATCCCGCAGCCGGCAGCAACGTGGTGTTCGACACCACAGCGTTGGGCATGCCCGAGAACACGGGCGAGTCGTTCTTCGATGGCTGCGAAGTCACCGTCACCGGGCGGTTCGTGAACCAACGCGTGGCTCCGTGCCCCCTGGAAGTGCGCGGCTCGGCCGTTGCATGGGTCGATGGTCGCTTGTTCCAGTGGCTCAGCACGCAAGGCGCCCAGGGCGCGAAAGACACCATCGTGGCCACCAACGGGGTCGAGGCAGCCGACGTGAAGGTCATCACGCCCGATGTCGGTGGCGGCTTCGGCGCCAAGATCTCGTGCTACCCCGAAGAGGCACTGCTGGGTGTGGTCGCCAAGCGTGTCGGCCGTCCGTTGCGCTGGCGCGAGACCCGCAGCGAGTCGATGATGTCGCTGGGCCACGGCCGTGCCCAGATCCAGTACGTCACCATGGGAGGCACGCGCGACGGCAAGGTCACCCACTACCAGATGCAGGTGCTGCAAGACGCAGGCTCGTACGCCGAGATGGGTTCCATCCTGGCGCCGTTCATGACCCGGCCGATGGCCAGTGCCGTGTACGACATCGCCAACATCGAATGCCGCACCACCAGCGTGGTCACCAACACCGCGCTGACCACCGCGTACCGCGGTGCGGGTCGGCCCGAGGCCACCGCTGCCGCCGAGCGCGCCATGGATCTGTATGCCGCCGAGATCGGCATGGATGCCGCCCTCTTGCGCCGCAAGAACCTGATCGGCAAGTTCATGGAGCCACACACCACGGCGGTCGGCCAGACCTACGACGTCGGCGACTACGAACTGTCGCTCGACAAGGCGCTCGAGGTCGCCGGTTACACCGACCTGCGTGTCGAACAGCAGGCCCGTCGCGATCGAGGCGATGCCAGGCAGTTGGGCATCGGCGTCAGCGTGTACGTCGAGATCACCGGAGGGGTTGCGCCGTTCGGCGAACACGCTCGCATCGAGGTGCTGGACGACGGTTCGGCCAAGGTCTACACGGGTACCTCGCCGCACGGCCAAGGCCACGTCACGTCGTGGAGCATGCTGGCCCATGAGCAGACCGGCATCCCCATGGACAAGATCGACGTCATCTGGGGCGACACCGATCTGGTCCCCCAAGGCACCGGCACCATGGGCTCGCGCTCGCTGCAGCAGGGTGGCGCAGCGGTGTGGAACGCCGCCGGCGAACTGGTCGACACCGCCCGCAAGTTGGCTGCCAAGTTGCTGGAGGCCGACGAGGCCGATGTCGTGCTGGACAAGGATGTGGCCGCGTTCCACGTGGCCGGTACGCCGTCCGTCGCTCGCACGTGGGCCGAGTTGGCCGTTGCCGCGAAGGGCGAGCCCGACCTACCAGAAGGGCTGGCCCATGCCTCGTTCTTCCAGGCATCGGGGGCCACGTTCCCGTTCGGCGCCCATGTGGCCGTGGTCGAGGTCGACATCGAGACCGGCCAAGTGAAGCACCTGCGCCACGTCGCCTGCGACGACGCCGGCCGGGTGCTGAACCCGATGCTGCTCGAGGGCCAGATTCACGGTGGCGTTGCCCAGGGCACAGCACAGGCGCTCATGGAAGAGGTCCGTTACGACAGCGACGGCAACCCGATCACGTCGAACCTTGCCGATTACGCCTTCATCTCGGCCGCCGAACTACCCAGCGTCGAGGTCGTCCACATGGAGACCCCAACGTTCATCAACCCGTTGGGCGCCAAGGGCATCGGCGAGAGTGGCACCATCGGTTCCACCCCAGCGGTGCAGTCGGCGGTCATCGACGCGGTCAGCCATCTGGGGGTGCGTCACATCGACATGCCCACCACCGCCGAGCGCGTCTGGAAAGCCATCGCCGCAGCACAGAATTGACGGTTCATGTTCGCATCGACAGGTGATCTGATGGCAGCCCGCTACCAGATGGCGCTGTCGTTGGGTTTTCACATCGTCCTGTCGTGCTTCGGCGTGGCGTTTCCAGCACTCATCTACCTCGCCCATCGTCGGGGTCTGAGTGGCGACCCCGACGCGCTGTTGCTGGCTCGACGGTGGTCGAAGGTGTCGGCTGTGCTGTTCGCGGTCGGTGCCGTATCGGGCACCGTGCTCAGCTTCGAGATGGGCCTGCTGTGGCCGGGCCTGATGTCGAAGTACGGCGACGTCATCGGCCTGCCGTTCGCGCTCGAGGGCATCGCCTTCTTCGTCGAGGCGATCTTCCTGGGCATCTACCTGTACGGCTGGGACCGGCTGCCGCCCAAGCTGCACCTGCGAACGCTGTACCCGATGATGTTCACGGGCTTGTTCGGCACGTTCTGCGTGGTGGCCGTGAACGCATGGATGAACGCGCCCGGCGGGTTCCGTCTGCAGGACGGAGACGTGATCGACGTCGATCCGTTGGCGGCCATGTTCAACCGCGCGCTGTGGCCTCAGTTCCTGCACATGTGGGTGGGCGCTTACATGGTCGTCGGCTTCTTGGTCGCGGCCGTCTACGCCAGTGGCATGCTGCGCGGCCGACGCGACTCATTGCATCGTCGCGGCATGTCCATCGCATTGGCTGTGGCCACCATCGCCGCCGTGGTGCAACCGTTCATCGGTCATGTGGCCGGCATGCGGTTGGCCACGCAGCAACCGGCCAAGCTCGCGGCGATGGAGCTGGCGGTGGAGACCGAAGATCACGCTCCGGTGGTGGTCGGCGGCATCTTGATCGACGGGAAGGTGCGCTACGGCATCGAGATCCCGTGGGTGGGTTCGCTGCTGGCGCGGGGCGCGTTCGACCGCCAGGTGATCGGCCTCGATCAGATCGCCGACGACGCCGAACCGCCAGCCAACGTCGTGCACTTCTCGTTCCAGATCATGGTGGGCATCGGCACCGCGCTGATGGCGTTGGGCGTGGGCATTGCGTTCTTCGGGCGCCGTTGGCGAAAGCGTGGCCGCGACGTGTTCCAGTCTCGACGCGTGTTGATGGCGCTGGTGGCGGCTGGTCCGTTGGCGGTGATTGCGCTGGAAGCGGGTTGGACGACCACCGAAGTGGGTCGGCAACCATGGATCGTGCACGATGTGCTGCGCGTGCGCGACGCACTGACCCCGAACGGTGGTGTGTGGATCAGCTTCACGGTGATCGCCATGGTCTATCTGGTGCTCGGAACGACCACGGGGGTCGTGCTGCGCTCGATGAGCCTGCGGTGGCGCCAGGGCGATGTCGAGTTGGCCACGCCCTATGGCCCGCCCGACGATCACCGGCACACGGATCCGCGGAACGCTGCGACCACCACGGAGCAATCCACGTGAGCCTGGCCGACGTGGCCGCTGCGTTGTTGTTCGTGGGTGTGGTCGCGTACGCGATCTTCGGCGGCGCCGATTTCGGCACAGGGGTGTGGGATCTGTTTGCCGGCGATGCGGAACGCGGTGGCGAGCTACGCACGCAGATCGACCACAGCATCGCCCCGGTGTGGGAAGCCAACCACGTGTGGCTCATCTACGTGTTGGTGTTCATGTGGACGGCGTTCCCCACCGCGTTCGCGGCCATGATCACCACGCTCGCGGTGCCGTGGATGCTTGTGGGCCTGGGAATCGTGCTGCGCGGTGCGGGGTTCGCGTTTCGCAAGTTCGCATCCACGCTGGGCCAGGCTCGTCT
>JANNFQ010000291.1:0-7215 GCA_031380045.1 Acidimicrobiaceae bacterium | reverse complement strand
CGGCGGTCTGGTGCATCTGCAGTTGTACTTCGACGGCTACCGCGACTTCCCGAATGCCAACCTGGGTCGCTCGTTCCTGTTGAACGGGTTCGGCTCGGCGCTCATCGCCATCGCCGTGGTGGCCCGTCGCGACCTGATCGTTCGTCTGGCTGGTATCGGCATGGTGGTCGGCACGCTGATCGCATTTGCGCTCAGTCGCAGCGACCGAGGTGTGTTCGGGTTCACCGAACAGGGCTTTCAACCCTCGCCGCAGGCCGCATTGACCGTGGTAGCCGAAGTCGTCGCACTGGTGGCGCTGCTGGCCACGTTCGTCCCGCGTCTCGGTGCCGGCCGGACCCTGGCAATCAGGACACTGGCGCCGTTGGCGGCAGCGATCGTGATCGGCACCGTGCTGATGGGCGTCCTGTGGAATCGCGTGCCTCAGCAGTCCTCTGCAGCGGCCCCCGCAGCGGCGTCGCCGGTGGCGACAGCGGCAGGCGGTTCCACGCCGGCAGATGCACCAACGAGCGCTGCCGTCACCATCGCCGACTTTGCGTTCGGACCACCCGAGATCACGGTCGCTGCTGGCACCACGGTCACGTGGAGCAACGACGACAGCGTGTCGCACACCGTCGATGCCACGGACGACTCGTTCGTCACTGACCCGCTGGGCGAGGGCGCGACGTTCAGCCACACCTTCGACACCGCCGGCACCTTTGGCTACATCTGCGCCATCCACCCCTCGATGTCCGGCACGGTCGTCGTCACTGGATAGCGCACCGCTCATCTCGACATCCATCCCAACAACCACTGCCCGTTCAGGGCCGACGACAGGAGAGCAGCATGGAGATCAGCGAGCAGACGCTCCGTTCACTCGTGAACGAGACCGACGAACAACACCGGGCCGGTATGGAGTCACTTCCCGACGACATCCGGTCCCTGCACAGCGAGATGCGCCGGTTCGGGTCGGTCGTCGTCCGCGGGGCCGGCCAGCGACGTGTGATGCGCCGCGCTACAGCCACGGCGGCGGCGGTCACCATCGGTTCGCAGATCGTGCCCATTCGCAGCTTCCTGCCTCGTGCGGCCGCCGCCGATGGTGATGCCGGCATCGCCGCGTTTGCCCAGAGCGTGGAACTGACTGCCGTCGCCGCCTACACGGCCGCTGCGCAGAGCGGTCTGGTCACGACCCCCGCTGTGTTGGACGCAGCAGTGAAGTTCATGGGGCATCACACCGAACATGCTGCTGCGTTCGGTGCCGCGGCCGGTGATGCTGCCACCGATGCCTTGAACCAGGCATTGCTGGATGCGTTGTCGCCGAGCCTGGCCGCGGCGAAGACCGAGAACGACGTGCTGAAGTTGGCGTACGACCTCGAGAACGCGGCGGCAGCCACCTATCTGTTCGCACTGGGTGCGCTGCAGTCGGTTCCCGCGCTGCAGTTGACCGCGTCGATCCTGCCCGTCGAGGCACAGCACGCAGTCGTGCTCGGCCAAGTGATCGGTGCCGAAGCGGCCACCTTGCTGCCGCCGTTCGAGACCGAGACGGCCTTCGTCGATCCAGCCAAGTTCCCGGTCGGCTGACCGGCGATCCGTTCCAGCCCCCGACTTTGTACTCATCCTGCGAACAGAAAAGAGACTGACGTGAACTACGACAACATCCGTCGCGAAGCCCGCGACAGCGAGGTCGAGCACCGCGCCTCGATGCCTGCCTTCACCAGCGCCATGTCGCGCTTCCTCGACCGCGAATCGCGCACCTACGACGAGACGTCATCGGTGTTGGTGGGTGGGCTAAATCGCCGCTCGCTGTTCCGCATCGGCGGCGTGACCGTGGTCGGTGCGGCCCTCTTGGCGGCATGCGGCAGCGACGACAACGGCGCCACGGCAACCAGCGGTTCCACGGGAACCACGGGAACCACGGGTGCTCCGGCCACCAATGCCGTTGACACCACCGCGGCGACCGACACCACTCTGGCGACCGATACGACCGTGGCGACGATGTCTGACGACATCATCCTGCTGCGGACCGCCTCGTCAATCGAGAACCTTGCCGTCGCCGCCTACCAGATCGCCATCGATTCAGGTCTGGTGACGACGGCAGCGGTTGGCGATGCCGCGAAGTTGTTCCAGTCGCACCACATGGAGCACTCGCAGTTCTTCCAGGCAGCGACGAAGAACGCGGGCGGCCAGCCGTTCACCGATCCGAACCCCGAGATCCTGTCGCAACTGCAGCCCGACATCGATGCGCTGGCCGACGAGATGGGCGTGCTGATGTTCGCCCTGACCCTCGAGCGCGCGGCCGCCGCCACCTATCAGTCTGCTGTTGGCGTCGTCACCGACTACACGCTGAACAAGGCACTGATGAGCGTCGGCGGTGTCGAGGCCCGTCACGCAGCCGTGCTGGCCGGCGTGCTGGCCGGTGACCCGGTACCGCGTTCGTTCGGGACCGTCGAGGGCGCAGTGCCCTCAGGAACGGGAGTCTGATCGGCCAGGTCGGCCCTCGGCGGAGCCACCTGGTCATCAGCTCCCGGCACGGAGTGACGAGGGGGCAGGGCGCAGCGCTGCTGTTGTGGCAGTGTCTGCGTTCATGACCACCTCGTCACTCCGTCACCGCTTTCCCGGCATCTCCAACGGCTGGTCGCGATTCGATGCACCGGCCGGCACGCAGATGGTCGACACTGCGATCGAAGCTGTCTCGGCCTGGATGGCCAGCGGCTCGACCGCGGCTGCGGGTGGGCCGTTTGCGGCCACCGAAGACTGCGCCGATCTGTTGTCTCGCACTCGCGCCGTCGTCGGCCAACTGTTCGGCGCCGATCCTGCGGGCATCTGCTTCGGGCCGAACATGACCACGTTGACGTTCTCGTTCAGCCGTGCGGTCGGTGCAACGCTGCGCCCCGGCGACCGTGTGGTGGGCACCCGGTTGGACCACGAGGCCAACATCTCGCCATGGCGACGGGCGTGCGAGCAGGCCGGCGCCCAGCACGTGCTGGCCCCGTTCGACACTGCCACCGGCACGCTGCCCCCCGAGAACGTGATCGCACTGATCGACGAGAACACGCGTTGGGTCACCTTGCCCGGCGCCTCAAACCTGTTGGGCACGTCTCCCGATCTGCGACCGATCATCGACGCAGCGCATGCCGTGGGCGCGCGTGTGTATGTGGACGCGGTGGCGCTGGCACCTCACCATCGCATCGACATCGCCGCGCTGGGTTGCGACGCGTTGGCAACCTCGCCGTACAAGTGGTACGGCCCGCACACGGGCATGCTGTGGGTCGAGCCACAGTTGCTCGACTCGCTGCCGGTGTTCAAGGTTCGCCCCGCAGCCGACACCGGGCCGGGTCGCATCGAAACCGGCATGCCGAACTTCGAGGGCATCGCCGGCGTCGAGGCGGCCGCACGGTTCCTGCTGGAAGAAGGAATGGATCAGGTTGCCGCAGCCGAGGCTGCTGTGTTCGAGCCGCTGTTGACCGGATTGCAATCCATCAGTGGAGTAACGGTCTACGGCCCTGCAGGCATGGCCGGGCGTACCCCCACCGCGGCCTTCACCATCCAAGGCGTCGCGCCGTTGGAAGCCGCCAAAGCGCTGGCGGCACAGAAGATCGCTGTGTGGGACGGACACAACTACGCGGTCGAAGTGGTCGAGTCGCTGGGTCTCGCGTCCACCGGCGGCGTCGTTCGGGCCGGCTTGGCGCGGTACATCGATCTCGACGACGTGCAACGTCTGCTCCACGCGGTCGAACGGTTGGCCGGTCGAACCTGACGGCGCCCGAGTGCGGCGTTGCCCATTGGGTTCACCTTTACGAGCCCTCAACCCCGTGATTGCGGGTGCCGATGAGTTCCGGTGCCGTCAGAGACCGATGCCCCCGCAACCGAGGCGGCGCCGCCCAGCTTCAGGCCAACGTTGCCACCGCGCGCTGACGGCCCACCGAGACCATCACTGCCCGGCCCGCCCGGTACGCCGCTGACCGATCCGCCCATCCGCGCCCCCGTCAACCGCGTGCCACACCCGACCGTACAGAACGATGCGCTCGTGAAGGCACTGCAGTTGGCGGCGCTGCAATCGTCGAAGCAACCGCAACAGGCGAAGAAGCCCCGCTGGCGTCGGCGCCGGTTCACGTTCTGGCAGTGGATGATGTGGCGGGCCGTCATCGGCGTCGTGCTGACGGGTCTGTTCGCCGGCGGCACGGCGATCAACCGGTGGTACCAGGGCCACCAGCAGTCGTCCGACCGCTACCCAGCCGCGTGGGACGAACGCGTTGTCGAATTCGCTGACTTCGTGGAGAGCGAGCGCGGATTGACGTTCGAGCATCCCATCTACGTCGAGTTCTTCACCGAGGACGAGTTCGTGAAGCTGTTCGAACCAGGCGACAACGGCGACTTCGAGGGCGGCGACGAGGCCGATACCCAGATGTCGGCCGCAAGCGACCTGGTCGATGCCGCCGGGCTGAGTGCCACGTACGCTCCCGGTGTCGACGACTCGACGGTGTCACAGGTGACCACACTGGGCTTCTACAGCCCCGAGGTGCAGCGGATCGCCCTGCGTGGCGAGGTGCTGACGCCGGCCGTGAAGGTTGTCCTGGTGCACGAACTGACGCATGCGCTGCAGGACCAGAACTACTCGTTGGCGACCGGCGGCGCGAACGACATGGAAGTGCGAGCGGTGGTCGAGGCCGACGCAATGCGCATCGAAGACGCGTATCTGGCCACGTTGTCGACCGGGGATCGGGACGACGCCATCGAGGACAACTCCGCAAACGAATCGACCGATGCTGCGTTGGCGTCGGTGCCGTGGCCGATGATCGATCAGTCGCAGGCGCCGTACATCCTGGGACCGATCTTCTTGCAGCACATCATCGAGACGGGTGGCCCAAACGACTTGGCCCACATCTTCGAGGTGCCACCGACCTGCGAAGAGCTGGTCGATCCGTCGACCTATCCGCAGGCCGTGACACCCTCGCCCGGCGTGGGGCTGCCGCCCGGAGCCGTGCAGATCGAACCGCAGCGCCAGTGGTCGAAGTACGACGCACTGATCATGTTGGATGCGTGGCTGCCGTGGCGCGTCTCGCGCGACGCGCTCGAAGGCTGGGGCGGTGGTAGCTACATCAGCTACCGGAAGGACGGTGAAGACGGACCGGTCTGCTTCAGCGTCAACCTGCACCTGGACACACCCGAGCAGGCTGCCCTGTTTGGTGCGGCAGTATCGTCATGGGCGCTGAACGCCGGGTCGGCCACGGTCCCCGATGTACAGCTCGACATGGTGAAGTTCGAAGCGTGCGCTCGACCGGCAGGCGCCGCTCATCCGCCCGTGCCCGCCGTGATGACATCCGAAGCCCTGTACCTGGAGACCGTCGTCGCCAAGCAGATCCGCGGCACGTTCCTTGCGAGCCCCTGGTACTCGTGCGTCGCCCGAGCGTTGATCGACGACCCGACGTTCGCGTCGCTGGCGTGGACCGACGTGTTGACCCCCGAGCAGCAGACGGCGATCGATCAGGCGGGCGACGCCGCCCGGTGGGTCTGCGGCCCGGCCCCCATCGGCTGACAACCGCTCAGCGCGGCCTTCCCGGCGCTAGCCTGCTGGGCGTTCGGGGTGTGGCGCAGCGGTAGCGCACCTGCTTTGGGAGCAGGGGGTCGGGAGTTCAAATCTCCCCACCCCGACCAGCTTGACAGCCGACGGTTCGAAAGCAGCGCGACAGCGGATGGCCCGAGTGGATGGCGTGAGGACGTGGCCAGATGGATCGAAGCTTTCGCCGCCTCCATCGAGGTCGACGCTGTCGATGATCACGGTCCGGTCCAAGCCGGAAGTGTTGCGTGTTGCGCTACCCAACAGACTCGAGCTTTCCCCCATATCACATTTGACTCATTATGAGTTATGTATGATAATCGGATGGTGATGTGGCAGGTCGAATTCACTGACGAGTTCGAGTCGTGGTGGGCGAAACTGACCATAGAGCAACAGGCCGCAGTCGCAGCTCGCATCGAATTGCTCGAATCGACGGGCCGTCGCTTGGACGACCGGATTCACACGTCGAGGCATCAGAACATGAAGGAGCTCCGCGCTGCTCAAGGCGGAGCGCTGCGAGTGCTGTTCATGTTCGATCCCCAACGCCGCGCAATCCTGCTGCTCGGCGGCGACAAGTCGGGCCGCTGGAACGAGTGGTACGCCGCCGCCGTGCCGGTTGCCGACGATCTGTACGACAAGTACTTGGAAGAACTGAGACAGGAGAGATTCAATGAGCCAACGTAGGAAATGGTCGCAACTCCGCGACGAGATGATGACCCGCCCCGGCGCCACCGAGGCAATGGAACGCGCCCGCGCAGAGAACGCTGAGGACGTCCGCCTTTACGCGCTGCGTCACGCCGAGGCGATCAGCCAGGCCACTATCGCCGGCCGGTTGGATGTCACACAGGGTGCCGTATCGCGATTCGAAAACGCCGACGATGTTCGCGTGTCGACACTTCGCCAATACCTCGAAGCGCTTGGGGCGCGCCTAGAACTCGTCGCCGTGTTCGACGACGACGACCGGCGAGTGCCGATCTCGCTTGGCAAAGACAATGCAACCTGAACTTGGCCGCATCCGCACAGTCCCAGGCTGAGAAACGGCGGTCCGATTAGGAGCAGGGTCGACGTCGAGCAAGTCGGCCGTGATGATCTTCTGCGGCCTGCTCACGAGCCGAGGTCGAACTTCGAGTGCCCGGCTGAAGCCGCTACCCCAACGAGCGGCGCAGACCACGTGGGTGATCAACGACCAATCAACCGTGATCAATTCCAACACAAGTCGAGCCGACGAGACCGACCCCGGTGTTACCTTCCGCCCAACACGACGGGAACGTCCGGCACAGCTACCGCCGCTGAGCTGGCAGACGACCACGTGTCGGGCCTTCGGCTCTCGACCCGATCAATCGAGAGCTGAAGGCCAACCTTTTACTGCCCCCAACGCCTGTCGGCGTCGACTGGACGGCGCTTGCGCGCCGTTGCGCGAATCAGGCCGGACCCTTGCTTCGCGGCGCGATGTTCAGCTGCTGCATGGCCATGAGATCTTGCATCTGCTTCTCCATGCCGGCGGGTGAGCCGTCGAGGAACAGCACGTTGCCCTTTCCGTTCTCGGCCATGTGGCGGATGGATTCGGTCCAGATCGAAAACAGGATGAGCGACGAATCGACGTTGTTCGCTTCCATCTCGCGCGCCGCCTGCGTCAGGCCGCGGCCCACTTCCTCACGGAACAGTGCGACGCCTTGACCGCG
>JANNFQ010000466.1:0-2250 GCA_031380045.1 Acidimicrobiaceae bacterium | reverse complement strand
CTGCTCTCGCGCCCGGCACTGGTGGGTTACCTGGCCGGCCTGGGTATCACGCTGTTCGTCAGTCAGTTGGGCAAGCTGACCGGGGTCCCCATTTCGTCCGATCGATTCTTCGCCCGCCTCGGTGACTTCCTCGGCAACCTCGACGACGTGCAGTGGGGCACGGTGGCGATGGGCGTGGGAACGCTGGTCTTGATCATCGTGCTGAAGCAGGTCATGCCGCGTATCCCCGCCGCGCTGATGGGCGTCGTGATGGCGCTGCTGCTCACGTGGATCGCCGGGCTGGATCGCCACGGCATCGTCACGGTCGGCGACCTGAATGCCGACCTGCCGTCGTTCGCCTGGCCGGCGTTGGCCGGAAGCGACTGGATGACCCTGCTGGGCACGGCCGCAGGCGTTGCACTGGTCGGATACGCCGACAGCATCCTGACCGCGCGAGGGGTCGCCGACACGCACGGATACGAGCTGGATGCCAACTGCGAGCTGTCGGGTCTGGGTCTCGCCAATGTCGCGTCGGGCTTCTTTCGCGGCATGCCGCTGTCGTCGACCGGCAGCGGCACGGCGGCGATGTCGTCGTCTGGGGCGCACTCGTCGCTCGGCGGCCTGATCGCCGCGGGGTTCGTCGCGGTTGGCCTGGTGGCGTTCCCCAGCGTCCTGGAACGCATCCCGCAGGCAGCGCTGGCAGGCGTGGTCGCCGCTGCGGCCATCGGGTTGATCGATGTGGACGAGTTGCGCGACCTGTGGCGGATCAGCCGCACCGAACTGTTGGTCGCGTTGATCACTGCGGCCAGCGTGGTGCTGTCCGACGTGCTGATCGGTGTGCTGGTCAGCGTGGCGCTCAGCCTGGGCATTGCCGTGTACCGCATGACTCGTCCGCATGACGCCGTGTTGGGTAACGCCCGGCACCTGGACGGGTGGGTCGACGTCGAGGCGTACCCGGACGCGGTCATCGAGTCGGGCCTACTGGTCTACCGATTCGATGCGCCGCTGTTCTTCACCAATGCCGCTCGATATTGCGAGCGCGTCCTGGCGGCCCTGAGACTGCAACCTGGAGTCGAACGGTGGCTGGTGTTGGACCTGGAGGGCGTCGGGTCGATCGATGCAACCGCGGTGGCTGCGCTGCGCGGCCTGGTCGACGACGTGCAGCGCGAGCTGGTGGAGGTGATCGCTGTCGCTCGCGCCAACGACCGCGCGCTCGAGCGGTTGCGTCGCGCCGGTCTGCTGGAGCCCGCTGGCCCGCTGCGCGTGTTCCCCACGATCAATGCAGCAGTGAGCGGCTTCCACGCCGCGCCCCCGGTCTGATGTCGCGCACCTCCTCAGTTCCCCGGTGCCAGGATCGGGGCATGGTCGAACGCAACTGGGCGGGCAACATCGAGTTCCGCGCGGCGACGATCCTGCGGCCGACATCGGTGGCGGAGCTTCGCGACATCGTGCTGCGTGGCGGTCACTCCGGCGTGCTGGGCACGCGGCACTCCTTCAACGACATCGCCGATTCGGCCGAGCTGATCAGCCTGGAGGCGCTGCCGGACGACGTGGTCATCGACGTCGACTCGCGAACCGTCGAACTGAATCCGGCGATGACCTATGGGCGCTTGGCACCGCTGCTGCACGAGCAGCGGTTGGCGCTGCACAACCTGGCCTCGCTGCCGCACATCTCGGTGGGCGGAGCGATCGCCACCGGTACGCACGGTTCGGGTGACGCGCTGGGCAGTCTGGCGACGGCGGTGTCGGCGCTGGACATCGTGCGCGCCGACGGCCAGATCGTGCGGTTGGTCCGTGGCGACGACTACTTCGATGGTGCCGTGGTTGCGCTGGGGGCGCTGGGCGCCGTGGTGCGAATTCGTCTCGACCTCGAGCCGGAGTATCACGTCAGTCAGCGGGTGTACGAGCGGCTTGCGTGGGACCAGCTCATCGAGCACTTCGACGAGATCACTACTGCCGGCGACAGCGTCAGCTGCTTCACGACGTGGGGCCAGAACGTGCAGCAGGTGTGGGTGAAGCGTCGCCTTCCGCACGACGCCGACCGAGACGACCTGTTCGGCGCCGAACCGGCAACCGTCGATGTCCACCCGATCGCAGGTGTGTCAGGCGAGAACTGCACGCAACAGGTCGGTGTGCCCGGCCTGTGGTCCGACCGCCTGCCGCACTTCAAGATGGGCTTCACACCCAGCAGCGGTGACGAACTCCAATCAGAACTCCTGCTGCCACGCACGGCTGCCGTCGACGCCATCGAGATCGTGCGGTCGTTCGGCG
>JANNFQ010000462.1:0-1953 GCA_031380045.1 Acidimicrobiaceae bacterium | reverse complement strand
CACACGAGCCGGCACGTTACGCACGACGCTGGCGCGTGTAGTCACCTGCGCAGCGTACGAGGCGGCCCCAGCCCGAGCGACATACTGAGGCGTGCGCATCGAAGCGGGGAACGGGTTGGCCGCACGGATCGACGTCGACGGCGTTGTCCGCATCGAGTGGGGTGAGGCCGACTGGTTCGGTCCCGGTCGCCTGACCCGCCATGGCGCAGTCGCCCCGGTCGAGGGCGAGGTGACCCTGACCGAGGTCGCCGTGAGAGAGATCGACGACGACATCGGGCATGTCCGTCTCGCCACAGTGCATCGGGGCGTCGTCCAGGCGTCAGTCCGCGCATATCGCGGCCTGCCGATGCTCGTGTTCAGATTGCAGGCGACGACCGATCTGGACGGCATTGCCACGGGCACGTTTGCCGAGCCGACCGTTGGCTGGCCGGTGTTCACACCGGCGGAGCGCGACGCCGACGGCGTCGATCCGGCGGCCCGTGCGCTGGCGTTCCAGTGCTGCGAGTTCGCGTTTCCCACCGGCGCCGACACGTCGATGGACCGGTTCTTCGTGCTGCCCCACCGACCGCCCACTGGATGGCCGCTGGTGATCTCGGCAACCGACGGTCGCACCTTGCTGCTGGCCCCGCTGGACTCGTTCCACGATCAGACGATCGGCCTGAACGGTGGCACGGTCCGCTGCGGTTGGCATGGCGACATCGACACCGTTGCGGCAGGTTTCGCGACCGAACTTGCCATCATTGCCGGCGCCGACGTTCGCTCGTGTGTGACCGCGTGGGGCTCGTTGCTCCTTCGGCGAGCGGGCACCATTCGCCCCGGCCGTTGGCCAGACGCGCTGGGCAGCCGGCCGTCGTACTGGACCGACAACGGCGCCGCGTATTGGTACAAGACCGAACCTGGCCTGGATGCCCCGAGTTCCATTGTCGCGGCGGTCGACGATCTGCTTGCCAGCGGGGTGCCGATCGGCTCGGTGCAGTTGGACTCGTGGTGGTACCCGCACGCCGAGCTGCGCCCTTTCGACACCGACGAATGGGTCGTACCGCCGACGGCGATGGTCGCCTGGGAACCGCGATCCGACGTACTGCCCGAAGGCATCGTCGCACTGCGCGAACGCCTGCATTCGTTGCCACTGGCGGCACACATTCGCCACCTGTCGTCGGCCGCGCCGATCGCCAGCGAACTACCCATGCACGTCGACGGTCCGTGCGCTGTGCCGGCAACGGCGCAGGCGTACGAGCGTTGGCTGGACCAGTGCGTCGCGTGGGGCATTCAGACCTTCGAACACGACTGGTTGGTCGAGGTGTTCTTCGGCGTCCGTCCGCTACGTGCTGTGCCCGGCCGAGCCCGCGAGTGGCAAGAGGGAATCGATCGAGCCGCTCGCGAGCGAGGCATCACCTTGCAGTGGTGCATGGGCACGCCGGCCGATATGGCCCAGACCGTCACGCTGACGCAGGTGACATCGGTGCGCACCAGTGGCGACCACGGCTACATCGCCACGCCGGGCCAGCTGTGGGCATGGTTCTGCACCACCAATGTGCTCGCCCGAGCGCTGGGCCTGATGCCGTTCAAGGACGTGTTCCGTGCCGACCCCGAAGTGGCGGGTGATCACGGCGAGCCGGAAGCCTTGTTGTCTGCGTTGTCCACCGGTCCGGTCGGGTTGGGTGATCGCGTCGGCCGTTTCGATGCCGCACTGGCCATGCGCACCTGCCGCGCCGACGGCATCTTGATCAAACCGCACGTCCCCATTGCTGCGACCAGCCGATCGATGATGGTCAGTGCCGGCACGCGCCCGCTGCTGATGGTCGCCGAGTGCTTCAGTGATCATCCCGCGGGTCGCTGGGCCTATGTCATGACCATGCGGTGCAGCCCCGGAGAACGCGCGACCACCGGCGAGGTGCATCTCGCCGACCTGGGCGAGAGTGCACCGATCGGCGACGTGGTTGTGTGGGACTG
>JANNFQ010000445.1:0-1693 GCA_031380045.1 Acidimicrobiaceae bacterium | reverse complement strand
CGGCTCGGTGCCGGAATGGCCCAAGCCTGGCATCACGATTCGCATCCCTGCCGGCGCCACGGTGCCCGACGGGCCGGCCGTGCTGGTGCCTGTCGGCACCGTCGCGCCCGATCCATCCGCCGCCACGACGCCAGGTACCGGCAACCCGACGCCAGGTACCGACAACTCAGCCACGGGCACATCGGCCGCAGTCAACAACGGGGTGGGGTGCGGCACGTACACGGTGGTCGAGGGCGACTATCTGGGCCGGGTCGCCACCAAGTTGAGCACCACGGTCGAGAAGTTGAACGCGGCCAACAAGAACACCGATGGCTACGGCGCCTTCTACATCGGCCTGGTCATCAACGTTCCCTGCTGATCGGCCACTGATGACACGACCTCGGATCACGGGCAGAATGCCCCTGATGATCGAGATCGAGACGTTGGCGTGGGGGTACGGACTGGTCGAGGGCCCGCGGGTCGACGTCCACGGCAACCTGTACTTCTCGGACGTGCACAAGGGTGGCGTGCACCGCCGGGCGCCCGACGGAACGATCGAGGTCGTGGTGCCGAAGCGCCGCGGTGTCGGGGGCATCGCCCTGCACGCCAATGGCGGGTTGGTGATCTCGGGCCGCAACATCTGTCATGTGCTCGACGGTCAGACTCGCATCGTGTTCGCACCCGCAGCGCCAGGGCTGAACGATCTGTTCGTCGACAGAGCAGGACGGGTCATCTGCGGCACGATGCGGTCTGATCCGTTCTCGATGGATGGTCCGCGAACCGCTGGAGAGTGCTGGCGCATCGATGCCGAGGCAGACGCCACCGAGTTGTACGGCGACGTCGCCCTGACCAATGGAATCGGGTTCTCCCCCGACGGCAGTGTGCTGTATCACTCGGACACCACGCGAGGGGTGTGGGCGCACGACTACGACGACGGTGCGGTCAGCGCCCGTCGCCTGTTCGTGCAGCGAGACGACCTGTCACCCGACGGCTTGGCCGTCGACGAAGCAGGGACCATCTGGATTGCCGACGTGTCGGGCTCGGGCGCGGTCCGCGGCTTCGGACCTGACGGGGCGGAGGTGGCGCGCATCGTGGTGCCCGCACAGATGGTCACCAGCCTGTGCTTCGGCGGGCCCGATCGGCGCGACATGTACATCGTCACGGGCGACAACACCGCCCATCCCGAGCGCGGTGGCACCATCTACCGAACCCGCGCTGACGTCGCCGGTTGCACAGTGCCGATGGCCACAGTCTGATCACCCGTCAGCCCGCGCGTGTGGCAGAAGTGACAGCAATCGAGCCGTCGATCGTCGACCTCTTTGCGTACTCTTGACCGACGGGTCAAGCCATCCATGAGCGCCTCCTCCAGAAACTCCTCCACCACTGCGCAGATCGACCACGGGTTCCGCTCTGGTAGCGCCCGGGCCGCGTTGGCATATCCCGACTTCCGCCGCATGTGGGTGGGATCGTTCGCGAGCAACGTGGGCACGTGGATGCAGAACGTGGTGCTGCCGGCCTACGTCTACGAACGCACCGGCAAGGCGTCGGTCGTGGGCCTGCTGGTGTTCGCACAGCTCGGTCCGTTGCTGCTGCTGTCCATACCTGCGGGCGTCATCGCCGACCGCTTCGACCGGCGCCGATGGTTGGTCGCCATGCAGGTCGTGCAGATGTGCTTCTCGGTCGCGCTGGCCCCGCTGGTCGCGGCCGACGCACC
>JANNFQ010000439.1:0-2867 GCA_031380045.1 Acidimicrobiaceae bacterium | reverse complement strand
TACGGCGGCAACGCCATGGGGTGCGCGGCGGCGTTGGCCACCATCGAACTGATGAGCGACCCCGCGTTCCTGGCCAACGTGCAGGCTCGGGGGCAACAACTGCGCGCCGGCATCACCGAACTGCAGCACGAGCACGACGTGATCACTCAGGTGCGTGGGCTGGGCCTGATGGTCGGTACCGAGTTCAGCGACCCCGCGCGGGTCAGCGCGATCACCAAGCACTGCCTCGAGGAAGGCCGCCTCATCCTGATGAACGCCGGCACCTACGGCAGTTGCCTGCGTTGGATGCCGCCGCTGGTCGTCACCGACCGCGAGATCGATCTGGCTCTTGCCGCCTTCAGCGCCGCGCTGAAGGCCACGGCCTAGACGCTCTTGGTCGCCCTGGGCTGTGTGATGACGGGCTTCGTCGTGGCAGCAGTGCTCGGCCAGACTGGCTGACGTGCCCCGCCTCGACGCCGAACGGATCGACCTGCTGCGGTCGCTCTGTCTGGCCACCACGGCCATCAGCCGCCAGATCGATGCCGACTTGTTGAACGAGTACGACATCTCGTTGCCGTGGTTCGACGTGATGACGGCGTTGCAGCGTGCGGGCGGCTCGTTGCGCGTCAGCGAACTGCGATCGCTGCTGGACGAGGTGCCGTCCAGCCTGTCGCGCCGGCTGGACCGCATGGAGGAACAGGGGCACGTCCTGCGGGAGGCGACACCCACGGCAACCGATCGTCGTGCCGTCACCGTGCACCTCACCCGTGAGGGCCGTTTGTTCTGGAGGGATGCCAACGTGACGTACCGTCGCGCCGTGCAACGGCACTTCGCGATGGTCGTGACCGACTCGGACATCAACGCCATGCAGCGGTTGCTGTCCAAGCTGTCGCGATGAGATTTCTGCTGGCTCCTGGCCTATTTCGGTCACACCTCGGCCTGTGCCGTACCTGTAGAGAGGATGGAGATGATCAGGCGAGGTGAATCAGGCGTCGATCTGGCCCGCCAGCGATTCGACGAACTCGTCCATCACCATCACGCCGCGCTCCATGCCTACGTCCGCGTGGTGTATCCCGATGCTCACGCCGACGCCGTCGTGAACACGACGTTCGTGCAGCTGTGGCAACACCTCGACGATGTCGCCGATCACTCGGTTCGCACATGGCTGCGCGCCACCGCGCGCCACGAGGTGCTGAACTCGAATCGCCGTGATCGCCGGTGGTATGCGACAACCGATCGGGCGGCTCGATTGGCCACCAACCTGCCGCAACCGCCGCCCGACCTCGACCCTCGCGTGGATCTTGCTGTCGTCATGGCCGCCCTTGGCACGCTGGGTCATGCCGACCGGGAAGTGGTGCTGATGACTGCGCTCGAAGATCTGACCAGCACTGAACTGGCCGAGATCCTGGGCATTCAGCCCGATGCCGCCAGGCGCCGGCTGTCGCGGGCTCGTTCGCGTCTGCGCGCCGAGGTCGAACAGCACCAGCCCACGGTCGGCCAGCGGGGGTGGGCGCAATGAGCGATCCGTTCGACGTCCTCAGCGCTCACGTTCGCAACGTGGCAGATGCAGCACCGTCGCGCACCAACATCGACGAACTGGTCGCGCAGATCACCCTCGAGCATCACCGCGGCACAGCAACCTCTGCAGGGTCAGACCATTCGTTCGCCAACTCTGCGGCGCACCCCCCGAGCCCCCCGAGCCCCCCGCGCCGCTGGGGCTCGGTGGTCGTGGGCGTGGCCCTGTGCGCCGGTGTTGGCGCCGGCGCAGTGGTCACTGCCGCAGTCATCGACCATGCCCGGGTCGAGAATTCGCAGACGGGTGTGCTGTGCCACGCCTCAATCGACGACCTGACATCGTCGGTGCTGTTGCCGGCCAACGACGACCCCGCCGGGGCATGCTCGCAGTTGTGGCGCTCTGGGGCGCTGCCCGTGGTCGGTGAGCTCGCTGATCGAACCGATCCGCCGCTGGTCCAGTGCACCGGATCGCTGGGTCTGGTCGAGGTGTTTCCGGGTGACAGCGACGAGGTGTGCACGGGCCTCGGCATGGCGGTGGCCGCCGTGCCGAACCTGGCCGATGTGCCACTGCACCAGCTGCAACTACGCGTCGCCAGCGACATCAACGCGCAGTGCCTGACGGCTGACGAGGCGCAGGGGGTGGCGCGATCGTTGCTCGATGAGCTCGGCTTCGAGTCGTGGACTGTGGTTCCTCGGAGGACGGAAGGTCTGCGCAATGGCTGCTCCATGGGGTACGTCGGAAGCGAAGATGGGCATGCGCTGTACGTGAACTTCACGCCGACCTCTGGTTGAGGTCGGGCGCACCTCCCATGGAAGGACCCAGAAACAATGAAACGAATTGCGATCATGGCCGTCGTCCTGATGGCGGTGGTGCCGGCATCGGCATCATTTGCGATCGAGCTCAGTACGTCCACCGACAACACTGAAATCACACCCGTCGCGGCCCCCACCGTCGACTCGTTCGTCTCGATGGCCAGCTACCACGGCCGTACCATCGACCTCCGCAAGGGATGGGGCACAGCAACGGCATGCGTTGTCGCCGAGACGGGTACGTCGTGCTTCGACAGCGAAGCGCAGATGGATGCATTCATCGATGCGTCGCTGCCACTCGTCACGTCGGGCCTGAAGAGTTCGGCCCGTGCAGTGTGCGCTTCCAGCCTGCGGCTGTACGACCTCACCAGCTATGGCGGCAGCGTCGTGGCATTCACGCAGCGGTTCACCATCGTCAACACCTCCGCTGTCGGTTTCGACAACCGCACCAGTAGCTACAAGGTCGGTGCGTGCAGTGTGTTGATGTGGGACGGTGCCGGAGGCACGGGCTCCGTCTATACCGGACCCATGGGCGCCGGTGTCAGTTCCGCCACGATGAATCC
>JANNFQ010000406.1:0-11653 GCA_031380045.1 Acidimicrobiaceae bacterium | reverse complement strand
CCGTCAGCAAGGCCTCGGCACGGTGGGCCAGGCCGGTGGTGGCGGTGTCGTGCAGGATGTCGCGGATGCGGCTGCCGATGACGGTGCCGCCCGTCTCGCGCGTCAGAACGGCGTCGAGGTCGGCCGCCAGCAACGCGGCCTGCGTGCTCTTGCCGCATCCCTCGGCGCCCTCGAGGGCGATGTAGTGGGCCGTCGTCATGTCGAGGGCACCATACTTGCCGCCTCCGGCTGGATCTGGACCTGCCGCCTTCGGCTGGATCTGGACCTGCCGCCTTCGGCTGGACCGGCGAGCGCACATCGGTCGGTGAATTTGAGATTCACATCTCAACAAATGAGATACAATGGGATGTTGTCACGACCAACGACGGCAGGAACCGATATGTGGATTCCCATCACGCTGTGCGCCACCGTCTTCCAGACGGCGCGCACCGCCACTCAACAGCGCCTGCGTTCGCTGCTGTCGGTCAGCGGCGCGGGGTTCGTTCGGTACCTCTACGGTGCGCCGTTGGCCATCGCCTCGGTGATCGTGGTGGCGCTGATCCAGGGCGGCATTCCCACGCCGTCAGCCAGATTTTGGCCGATCATCGCCGGCGGCGGGCTGGCGCAGATCCTGGGCACAGTGTTCATGATTCGGGCCTTCGACGCCCGAGACTTCGCGATCGGCACCGTGTACACCAAGACCGAAGTCGTACAGGTGGCCGTGTTCTCGTTGGTGTTCCTCGGCGAGCCGCTACGACCCATCGGCTGGCTGGCGACTGTGTTCTGCCTGTCGGGCGTGGTGCTGCTGGCCGGCGGTCGAAACGTGCTGCGAGTACGCGATCATGCAGCACAAATGGGCCTGATCGCCGGCGCATGCTTCGCGCTGGCCGCTGTGGGCATTCGGGCCGCTACGCAAACGTTCGACGGCGGGTCGGTCGTTGCCAAAGCCCTGGTCACCTTGGCAGTCATGAACACCATGCAGACCGTCATGCATGGCGGCTACCTGATGGCCCGCGAACGCGAACAGGCTCGCCTGGCGGTGGTGCACTGGCGGTCGAGTGCAGTGGTCGGTGTGCTCAGCGTGTGCGGCTCGGCGTGCTGGGCACTGGCATTCACGCTGCAGAACGCGGCCCGGGTACGCACGTTCGGTCAGATCGAGTTGTTGATCACCTTCTTCGTCGCGCACGTGTGGCTGGGCGAACGGCACGGTCGGCGCGAGTACGTCGCCAGCGGATTGGTGTTGATGGGCGTGGTCGGGGTGATGGTTGCCGGTTGATCGACCTGTCGACGGCTCTCGGCAACTCGGCACAGGCCCCAACGTGACAACCGGCTCGTGAAATCGGGTGTGGCCACTAGCCGAATGGGTAGCCAGGTGGCATGGTGACGGGAACTTCTGCGCGCGCGTACGAAGCAGAGACGAGCACGATGACCGAACCACCAACCACCCACGACTTCGTCATCGTGGCCAATCGGCTGCCGATGGAGCGCACCGAACAGGGCTGGCGTGACAGCCCCGGTGGCCTGGTGCGCGCCTTGGTGGGCCTGCTGCGCGAACGACAGGGCGCCTGGGTCGGTTGGGCCGGAGCGCCCGATGACCCATCCACGTCGTTCGAGCACGACGGCTTTTCGCTCGAACCAGTTTCGTTAGATGCCGCGCAGATCGCCGGCTACTACGAGGGAGTGTCCAACGGAGCGTTGTGGCCGCTGTACCACGATGCGATCCGGCCATCGCTGTACGACGCCGACAGTTGGATCAGCTACCGAGCGGTGAACGAGGCGTTCGCGGCGCGGGCAGCCGCAGTCGCGTCGCCAGGCGCCACGGTCTGGGTGCACGACTACCACCTGCAGTTGGTGCCGATCATGGTGCGGGCGTTGCGCCCAGACCTGCGAATCGGTTTCTTCCTGCACATCCCGTTTCCGCCGCAAGAGTTGTTCATGCGTCTGCCATGGCGCGATGAAGTCATCGAGGGTCTGATGGGTGCCGATGTGATCGGTTTCCAACGCACCGTCGCGGCAGAGAACTTCATCGGGTTGGCGAATCGGCTGCTGAACATCGAGAGCGACGGGATGAACCTGTTGACCGCCGACGGCCGCACTGTGCAGGTCGGTGCGTTTCCGATCTCGATCGACGTCGACGAGATCTCGACGCTGGCCGAATCGGACGTCACCGCGAAGGCCGCCGACGACATCAGGGCGCGGCTCGGTCGGCCCGCCGTGGTCATGCTGGGCGTCGATCGGTTGGACTACACGAAGGGCATCGAGGAACGCTTGGTGGCGTTTCGTTCTTTGCTCACTGCTCGTCGCCCCGAGGGTTCGGTCGTTCGTCCTCCCATCGTGCTGGTGCAGGTGGCGGTGCCCAGCCGCGAGACCGTTGGCGACTACCAGTCGCAGCGCGAGCGCGTCGAGCAACTGGTCGGTGCGATCAACGGCGAGTTCGCCACGTTGGGCCATCCGGCCGTTCACTACCTGCACCAGGGCCTCCCGTTGCACGAGCTCGTTGCGTTGTACCGTTCTGCCGACGTGATGGTCGTGACCCCCCTGCGCGACGGGATGAACCTGGTGGCCAAAGAGTTCGTCGCCTCGCGTCCCGACGAGGCAGGCGTGCTGGTACTCAGTGAGTTCGCCGGCGCGGTCGACGAGTTGTCAGATGCAGTGGTCGTCAACCCGCACGACCCGGACGCGCTGGTCGACGCTCTCGCTCAGGCCACCGACATGGGTGCCGACGAGGCACAGGTACGCATGCGCCGGCTGCGCCGTGCAGTCGCTGCCAACGATGTGCACTTCTGGGCCACCTCGTTCCTCAACCGTCTGGCGGGCGACGTTGCGGTCGGTCGGGCCGACGGATCGAAGCCGTGACGTGCGAGACGACGGTGGCCAGATGACGGTGGCCAGATGACGGTTGCAACGCCTGGCCAGCATCGCTACGACGAACCCCAACTGCTGGCTGAAGCGGTGGTGGCGTTGCCGGCGCCGTTGCTGTTGTGCACCGACATCGACGGCACCCTGTCGGTCATCGCCGACACGCCCGGCCAGGCTCGCCTTGCGGCCGGTGCCGACGATGCGCTGCGTGCCTTGGCCCGCGTGGGCATCGATGTCGCCGTGGTGTCCGGTCGACCGATCGCCGATCTGGTGCGCCAGTTCCAGTTGCCCCGAACGCTGCACCTGGTCGGCTCACACGGCGTGGAGTTCGATCAAAGTTCGCCACGCACCGAACACGAGAGCGAATTGCTGGATCGTGTCGACCTGATCCTGGCCGATGTGGCCGGCCGTCATCAGGGAGCCGTCGTCGAGCGCAAGCCGTTCGGTGCGGCGCTGCATGTGCGGCAGTCGCCACCGGCAGCGGGCGCCCTGGCGTTGACCGAAGCCGAGGCGGCCATCGCCGCGATCGACGGCGTCTACGCCCTGCCGGGGCACCAGGTGTACGAAGCGGTCGTCCGCCAGATGACCAAGGTCGACGCCATCGAGGAACTGCGTCGTCAGCTCGATCCGGCTTCGGTCGTGTTCATCGGCGACGACCACTCTGACGAGATGGTGTTCGTGTCGTTCGCCGAAGCCGATAGCGACGCGCGTGACCGCACATTGGGAGTGAAGGTCGGCGCCGACCAGTCGGTGGCCGCTCATCGGTTGTGTACGCCCGACGATGTGGTGGCGTTCCTGCAGGCGTTGGTGCGCCTGCTGGCCGACTGAACGGACCCAGCAGGTCGAACCGGCTACTTGGCCGGGGCCTTCTTCGCTGCGGCCCGCTTCTTGGGGGCAGCTTTCTTGGCTGCGCCGCGCTTGGTGGCTGAGGCCTTCTTGGCCGCAGGACCACCCTTTTCGATGATCACCTCGCGACGAATTGCCAGCAACTCGAACGCTCGCTCGGGCAGCATGGCGTCCAGGCGGTCGCCCTTGCTGAGCGACGCGTTGGTCTCGCCATCGGTCACGTACACACCGAACTTGCCGTCCTTGGCGACGACTGGCTTGCTGCTGGCGGGGTCTGTACCGAACTCGCGCAACGGACCCTTGGCGGCCATGTTGGCGCCTCCGCCACGACGGAAGACCTTGGGCTGCGAAAAGATGAGCAACGCCTGATCCAGCGTGATCTGCAACAACTGGTCTTCGCTGTCGATGTTGCGGTAATCCTTGTCCTTCTGGACGTACGGGCCGTAGCGACCGTTGTTGGCCATGATCGCCACGCCATCGGCCGGGTCGACACCCAACGAGCGCGGCAACTGCAGCAACGCCTCGGCGTCGTCCACCGTGACGCGCTCGATCTCCATGTGCTTGAACAGGCTGGCCATCTTGGGCTTCTCGAGACCGGGGGGCAGGTTGTCGGCGGTGCCCCACTGCACGTACGGGCCGTAGCGACCGTTCTTGGCAAAGACCGGAAAGCCATCGAGGTCGCCAATGGCTACATCGCTCTTGGGTGCGGCCAGCAACTTGATGGCCATCTCGGCGGTCAACTCGTCGGGCGTCAGGTCGTCGGGCACGCTGGCGGTGTCGTCGCCACGCTTCACGTAGGGGCCATACTTACCGGGCTTCACGACGATCTCGACACCGTCGTCATCGTGGCCAATGGGGAACGTGTTGATCTCGGCCGCGTCGATCTCGTCGAGGTTCTCGGCGACCAACCGCTTCAAGCCGATCAGGCCGTTGTCGTCGCCGAAGTAGAACTGCTGCAGCCAATCCTGCTTCTGCCGTTCGTTGCGGGCGATGGAGTCGAGGTCTTCTTCGATGCGCGCCGTGAAGTCGTAGTCGACCAGGTTGTCGAAGTGCTTCTCCATCAGCCCCACCACTGCAAAGGCAGTCCAGGTGGGCACCAGCGCCTGGCCCTTTTTCCACACGTAGCCGCGGTCCTGCACGGTCTGCATGATCGAGGCCCACGTGGACGGCCGACCGATGCGCAACTCTTCCAGCCGCTTGACGAGTGACGCCTCGGTGTACCGAGCCGGCGGCGACGTGGTGTGGCCGTGCGGTGTCAATGAATCGACCGACACGACCTGGCCGACGCTGAGCAGTGGCAGCAGGGCTTCCTTCTCGTCGGCATCGGCCTCGGACTCGTCGACCGATTCCACGTAGACCTGCCGGTAGCCGGGGAAGGTGATGGTGGTGCCGCTGGCCGCGAACTCGGCGTCGGTCGGCACGCCGGCGACGGGTGCGACTGCACCGAGACGCACGCTGACGGTGGTGCCTGTGGCGTCGGCCATCTGCGACGCCAACGTGCGCTGCCACACCATGCGGTACAGCAACATCTCTTGGCCGTTCAGTTCGCTGCTGAGGGAGTCGGGTGATCGCAGTGGCGTCGTCGGGCGGATGGCTTCGTGCGCCTCCTGTGAGTTCTTCACCTTGCCGGCGTAGGTCTTGGGTCCCTTCGACAGGAACTGCGTGCCATACGTCTTGCCCACTTCTGATCGCACGGCCGCCAAGGCCTCGTCGCTGAGCACCACGTTGTCGGTACGCATGTAGGTGATGTAGCCACGCTCGTACAGACCCTGGGCCAGGCGCATGACCTGCGAGGCGCTGAGCCGTAGTTTGCGGCCGCCCTCCTGCTGCAACGTGGATGTCATGAATGGCGCGCGCGGCGAGCTGCGATACGGCTTTTCCTCGACCGAGCGGACCTTGAACTCGGCCGGCCGCAGTGCATCGGTCAGCGCGCGAGCGCGTGCTTCGTCGACCACCACGACTTTGGCCTTGGGTGTGCCGTTGCTGCCGAAGTCCTTGCCGGTCGCGATTCGAGTTCCGTCCAGCTCCAGCAGCGTGGCGGCGAACGCAGGTGACGTTCCGGTCAGCAGTTCGATGTCCCAGTAGTCGGCGGTGACGAAGGCGATGCGCTCGCGCTCGCGCTCGACGATCAGGCGCACCGACGGGCTTTGCACCCGTCCGGCCGACAGACCGCGGTTGACGCGGCGCCACAGCACCGGCGATACCTCGTAGCCGTACAGACGATCCAGCAGACGGCGGGTTTCGGCCGCGTCGACCAGGCCGTAGTCGATGCCGCGCGGGTTGTTGACGGCGTTGTCAATGGCGCTCTTGGTGATCTCGTGGAACACCATGCGCTTCACCGGAATGCGCGGCTTCAAATACTCCAGCAGGTGCCAGCTGATGGCCTCGCCCTCGCGGTCTTCGTCTGTTGCGAGGTACAGCTCGCTGGCATCCTTCATGGCCGCGCGCAGGTCTTTGATGACCGTTTTGCCGCGCTCGGTCAGCTCGTACGTGGGCTTGAAACCGTTGTCGACATCGATCGACAGACCCTTGCTGGGCAGGTCGGCCACGTGCCCCACCGAGGCGCGCACGTCGTATGCGTTCCCGAGGAACTTCGAGATGGTCTTCGCCTTGGCAGGCGATTCCACGATGACGAGGGGCTTGGCCATTGCGTGTATCGCTACGGCACGGGGGGAGGTGTTGTCAAGCCGCGTACGGTATCGCCCCCGGCCCGGATTGGGCCGCGCCCACGGTCACGACGGAATCAGGACGCTTGTTCGTCGGGTTCAGGCGGCGGGTTCGCACACCGCACGGGTGCCGTCGATGCCCACCTCGACGCGTTCGCCTGGCGTCAGGTCGGCAACCCCGGCGACGTGCACCGAGGCCAGTACATCGAGTGCATCGATGCGCACGCCCAACACCGTGCTGGCGCCCTGGAACGTGCAGCTGGCGATGGTGCCGGGCAGTCCGGAGCCGGCATCGACGATACGCATGTCTTCTGGCCGCACCAGCAGCTTGATGTCGTGACCATCGGGATACACGCTGGCCGCCGACGTGGCGACCGCCATGCCACCGACGCGCACGGCGTGATTGCCGACCACCGAAGCGGGCAGCTCGTTCATCGAGCCCACGAAGCGGGCGACGAACGCACTGGCCGGGTGGCGGTACACCTCGCGGGGGGTGCCCAACTGTTCCAGCCGGCCGTTCGACATGACGCCGATGCGATCGCTGATGCCCAGAGCCTCTTCCTGATCGTGAGTGACGAACAGCGTGGTGATGCCCAGCTCGGTCTGGATGCGCCGGATCTCGTCGCGCAGGGTGGTGCGAACCTTCGCATCCAACGCCGACAACGGTTCGTCCAGCAGCAGCACCTCCGGCTGGATGGCCAAGGCGCGAGCGAGCGCGACGCGCTGCTGCTGGCCGCCCGACATCTGGTGTGCGTAACGCTTGGCCATGGCTGTCAGTTGCACCAGTTCCAACATCTCGCCGACGCGCCGATGACGCTCGGCCTTGTCGAAACCGCGGGTGCGCAGGCCGTACTCGACGTTGCCCTCGACGGTCAGATTGGGGAACAGGCTGTAGCTCTGGAAGACCATGCCCATGTTGCGCTTGTGGGCCGGTAGGTGTGTGATGTCGCGCTCGCCCACGGTGACCGTGCCGCTGTCGCACTTCTCGAAGCCGGCGGCGACGCGTAGCGCCGTGGTCTTGCCACACCCGCTGGGGCCCAGCAGGCTGATCAACTCGCCCGGTTGAACCGACAGGTTGAGTCCCTCGAGGGCCACCGTAGGACCGAAGGTCTTGCGAATGATGGAGTAGGTGAGCGCGCTCATGGTGCCCTTTCAGCTCGCGTCAGTCGCCGTGGCGGCGATGGCCACAACCGGCGTGTCGATGGTGCCGCCGCGTTTGCGCGTCAGCACACTGAGCAGTGCGAACAGGGCGGTGGTGGCGACCAACGTCAGCAGTGCCAAGCCAAAGCTGCCCTGCGGTTCTGAGGCCCTGAACACCTGGGTGAAGGTGGGCAGGGTGTCGCGCAACAGCACGTTGGCGATGGTGTACTCGCCCAGCACGACCGCCGTGGTCAGGAACGCAGACGAGATGATCGCTGTGCGCAGGTTGGGGACGAGCGCTCGGGTCAGCGTGGCGCCCCACCCGGCGCCCAGGCTGCGCGACGCGTCGACCAACGTGCGTAGATCGAGAGATCGAATGCCGGCGTCGAGTGATCGATACGTGAACGGAAGCGCCAGGATCACGTAGAACGGGATGAGCGAGTAGTCGGAGTTCAGGAACCAGCGGACGTGTGGCTGGATGACCTTGATGCCGGCCACCAATGCGATCGCAGGGATGACGTACGGCAACACGGTCAGAAACTCGATGAAGGCGCGGGCCCGGGGCACGCGCAGGTGCACCCAGATAGCGGTGGGCAGCAGCAGACCCAGCGTCAAGACGACCGTGCCGATGGCCAGCTTGATGCTGAGCGTCAGTGCGTCGCGGAATCCCTCGTCGCCGAGCGCTTTGGTGATGCCCGAGAACGACCACTTGTCGAACAACGTCGACCAACCCAACAGAACAACCGGCACGTTCTGCAATGCGAACCGGGCCATGGCCAACAACGGGAACAGGAAGAACAGGAAGCAGAACAGGAGCACCAGATTGGGACCGATGCGGAATCGCCGACCAGTGCGCGACGGGCCGGTCTTGGGGGGCACGACGTTCTCGATCGGGGGCACATTGACCATGTGGCTCATGACTCTTGCCACCGTTCTGCTCGCTTGCGGAGCACCCAGTACAGGCCCATGGCAATGGCCATGATGATGATCATCCACGAGGCCAGCGAGAAGCCGACAGCGTCTTCGCCGGCATTCACATCGCCGCCCAGGAAGAAGGCCAGCCGCAGCGACACGATGCGCGAACTGTCGGTCAACGCTGCGGCCGTTGCGTACGCGCTGAACGAGTTGGCGAACAGCAGGAGGAAACCACCCAGCAGCGATGGTGCCAGGACCGGCAGCCCCACCCGGCGCCAATACGTCCAGTTGGTGCCGCCCAGGTTCGCATTGGCCTCGCGCCACGACACCTTCAGGCCGTCGATCGCGGGCAGGGTGATCAGCAGCATCAGCGGGATGTTGAAGTACGAGTACACGGTGATCAGTCCGGGCACGGTGTCGAACCCGAAGCCGTGGTCGTACAGGTCGAACCCTGCGGCAGTGATGATCTTGGTCAGCAGTCCCTGCTTGCCCAGCAGAGCCAGAAACGCGAAGGCCAACGGGATGCCGCCCAGGTTTGCGGCCACACCGCTGAACGAGGTGACCAGGTTGCGCAACCAACGCGGCCGCATGGCAGTGGCCGCCGCATAGGCCAGCAACGCACCCAAGACGACACCGACTGCTGCCGCGTAGGCGGAGAAGCGAATGGAGAAGAAGAACGCATCGCGGTTCTGGCCCTTGAAGGCCTGGCCCATCGAGTCGAATCCGAAGCTGCCGTCGGGGCTCTTCAGGGATTCCTGGAACACGCTGATGGCGGGGATGATGAGGAACAGCGTGAGGAAGGCGAGGAACGGCAGCAGGCCGAGCCACGCCCAGTTTCGCGGCGGGCGCGATGGGGCGGTGGGACTTGCCGAGAGGGCCGCACCAGCGGTGCGGCCCTCTACGGAAATGATTGCGTCGGTCACAGACGACTCAGGCGTCGGCGACCATCGGGCCCCACTTCGCTGCCAAGATTTCTTTGGCAGCGGCGATCTGGGCGGGAGTGAGGAACTTGACCTGATTGAGGAGCTCGTCGGGCGGCAGGTTCTTCTTCGAATCTGCGGTCACCAGGCCGGCCTCGGTCAGCGCCACGATGCGGGCCGGAACGGCACCGCCCTCGAGATAGCCCAGCGCGCCTTCGTTGCTGAAGATGTGTTCCATCCACAGCTTCGAGCACGACGGGTGCGGGCCGTCCTTGACGACACCCTGGCCGTAGAAGCCACCGTAGATGCCATCGGTCGGGAAGGTGACCTCGACGGTCAATCCGGCGTCTTCCAGCTGGGTCTTCAGACCCGGCACGTTGTAGCTCCAGTCGATGGCGATCGGCGTCTCGCCCGACAGCATCAATTCGGGAGTCACATCGGTGCCACCCAGGTTGCCTGCCGACTTCAGGTCGGCGAAGAACTGGATGCCCGGCAGGATGTCGTCGGCGCTGCCACCGTTGGCGATGCTGGCGGCCATGACGGCTGCGAACGCAGCGCCGGCCTCACGCGGGTCACCGTTCAGGTTGACCAAACCTTTGTACTCGGGCTTCAGCAGATCGGCGAAGCTCTTCGGGGCATTGGGAACGATCGTGGTGTTGGTGGTGAGCGCCATGATGCCGTAATAGGCGGCCGTGTAGTTGCTGGCTGCGTCCTTCAACCCGGCGGGGATCTCGGAATCGGTGCTCACGGTGTACGGCTCGAACAGGCCCTTGTCGGCCATCTCTTGGGCGATGGCGGGGCTGACATCCACGTTGTCGGGCTGATCGGCCTGGCCCTTCAAGGTCTCGACAGCATTCATCTCGTCGGCCGACGATGCGTCGGGGTTGGCGACCGGGTTCTCGACATCGGGATACTTCTCGCGGAACGAAGCCAGAATGCCCTTGTAGTTGGCCCACGTGTCGGGCAGGGCGATCAGGTTGACCTTGCCGCCTTCAGCGACGCACGCCTGGTGCAGAGCCTCCATGTCGCCGGCTGGCGCTGCCCCGCCGGCGGCGGCGGTCGTGTCTGTTGAATCCTTGCTGTCGCTGCCGCATGCTGCCAGCAGAATGCCGGTAGCGGCGACGACAGCGACAGCTCTCCTCGAAGTTCTTGATCTCATGGGTGTGCCTTCCTTGTTCACGGGGTGGCTTGACGTTCGGAACGTAGCAGTCAGTGGCTTCTGCATATGACCGCCGGCCATCGGTGCGATGACGCGACGGTGAATGCAGACTGAACGAGGTAGTTGCTGGCGCTGGATAGAACGCCGGCGGCTCAGACCAATTCGCGTTCGCGATCGTCGTCGCCCGAAGCCGACGTCGTTGCGTGATGCGACGGCCCTTCGACCGAGATCTTCGGCAGGATGCGGTCGAGCCACTTGGGGATCCACCAGTTGCGCTTGCCCAGCAGTTCCATGGTGGCCGGAACCAGCACCATGCGCACGATGGTCGCGTCGACCAGCACTGCCACGGCCAGACCCAGACCGAACAGCTTCAACGACCGATCGTTGCCCAACACGAATGCACCGAACACGCACACCATGATGAGCGCGGCGGCCTTGATGACGCGCGCCGTGGCAGCCAGGCCGTCGGCAACTGCGCCGGCGTTGTCGCCCGTGCGGTCGTACTCCTCTTTCATGCGCGACAGCAGGAACACCTCGTAGTCCATCGACAACCCGAAGGTGATTGCGAACAGCATCATCGGGGCCCAGGCTTCGACGGGGCCCTCCTGGCCCACGCCGAACAGTCCCTTGCCCCAGCCCCATTGGAAGATGGCGACGATCACGCCGTACGACGCGCCGACCGAGAGCAGGTTCATGATGACGGCCTTCAGCGGCACCAGCACGCTGCGGAACACCGCCATCAGCAACAGGAACGACAGGATGAGCACCGCGCCGATCAGCAGCGGTAGGCGCTTGCCCAAGTAGTTCGCGAAGTCGATGGTGCCGGCAGTGCTGCCACCGATGTTCACGTCCAGCCCGGTCGAAGGGATGACGTCGTCGCGCAGGTGCTGCACGAGCTTGGTGGTGTCTTCGTCCTGGGGGCTGGTCGTGGGATAGGCCTGCCACGTCCACGTGCCCGGGGCCAGCTCGAAGCCGGGTGATGCGAAGGCGATGCCCGTCTCCGCCATGACGGAGCTGTTCAGCCTGAACCCCCTGCTGACGGAGCTGAACGGGAAAGCGCTGCTCTCCAGCAAGCTCAGCGTCATCAATAAAGATGCTTTTATCTGGGTGCGCGAGAGCCTGCAGCAGCCGAGGCCGCCTGTCTTTGACGCGGTCGTCATCGACGTACC
>JANNFQ010000404.1:0-3058 GCA_031380045.1 Acidimicrobiaceae bacterium | reverse complement strand
GACCCACCCTCGAAGCGCGGCCGGGTCCTGGACCCCGATGCCCCGCTTCGCATCGCCTACCTGACATACCGCGGCAAACCGCACGTCGGTGGGCAGGGCGTGTACACCCGCCATCTCACCAAGGCGTTGGCCGATCTGGGCCACCAGGTCGAGGTGTTCGGTGGCCAGCCGTACCCAGTGCTGGACCAGCGAGTGCCATTGCACAAGTTCCCCAGCCTGGACATCTGGAACGATCACTACCCCGGCCGCCTGCCCGGCTATTGGGAGATCAAGACCAAGGGCGATCTGGTCGAGGTGCTGACCCACATGAAGGGCACGTTTGCCGAGCCATTGGCGTTCAGTGTGCGAGCGCACGACGCCCTGAAGAAGCGCCAGCGCGATTTCGACCTGGTGCACGACAACCAGTGCCTGGGTTACGGCATCTTGCAGATCGAGAAGCTGATCCCCACGGTGGTCACGCTGCATCACCCCATCACGCGCGACCGCGCCCTCGAGATCGAGCACACGGTCGGTCGTCGCAAACGCCGCAACATCGGTCGCTGGTACAGCTTCGTGAAGATGCAGGGCCGCGTGGCCAGCCGCATGCCGCGCATCGTGGTGGTCAGCGAGAACAGCATCAAGGACATCCATGCCGACATGGGCGTCAGTCTGGATCGGATGCGGCTGGTGCCGGTCGGCGTCGATCCCGAGTTGTTCATGCCTCTTCCCGCAGTGGAACGTCAGCCCGGCCGGCTGATCACCACCGCCTCGGCCGACGTTGCCCTGAAGGGGTTGGCGTACCTGCTCGAGGCCATGGCCAAGCTGCGCACCGAACGCGACATTCGCCTGACCATCATCGGCAAACCCCGCGAAGGGGCCAGCAACGATCTGATCGACAAGCTGAATCTGCGCCCGTACATCGACTTCGTGTCGGGCGTCAGTGACGAACGCATCGTCGAGTTGTATGCCGAGGCCGAGCTGGCCGTGGTGCCCAGCCTGTACGAGGGTTTCAGCCTGCCGGCCATCGAGGCGATGAGCACCGGCATCTGCCTGGTCGCCACCGATGGCGGCGCGCTGCCCGAGGTGACCGGCAAGGACGGCGAGACCGTGCTGGGCTGCAAGGCCGGCGACGTCGAGTCGCTGACCGCGGCGATCCGGCGTGGGCTGGACCCTTCACCTGAGGGGGCGGATCTGCGCGCCCGAGTCGGTCTGGCCGGCCGCCAACGAGTGGTCCAGCGGTGGAGCTGGAAGCACTGCGCAGCGTTGACCGTCGATCAGTACCGCGAGGTGCTGGCGATGCCACAGAACCTCGACAAGCTGCGCCGGAACGGCAGGATCTGAGCGCGTGCTCACGATTCGTTTCGATCGGTTGGGAGTGCAGCCCGGCGACCTGGTGCTCGATGCCGGTGCCGGCTTCGGCCGCCACGCATTCGAGTTGGCGCGACGCGGGGCGAACGTGGTCGCGCTTGACTACGCCGCCGAAGAAGTGGTGGCGACGCGCGGTGTGTTCGGCGCGATGGTCGAAGCCGGCGAGATCAACATGCAGCGGTACGTCGGCGTGTTACAGGGCGACGCCACGCGGCTGTCGTTCGCCGACAACAGCTTCGACCGCGTGATCACCAGCGAAGTGTTGGAGCACATCCAGTCAGACACCGATGCCATCGACGAGTTCGTCCGTGTGCTGAAGCCGGGTGGCACCTTTGCCGCCACCGTGCCCACGTGGTTCCCCGAGAAGGTCAACTGGATGCTCAGCGACCAGTACCACGCGCCAAAGAGCGTCGGTGGCCACGTGCGCATCTACAGCGCCACCGAGCTGAAAGCCAAGCTGCGCACGGCTGGGTTGCGCATCATCGGCAGCCATCACGCGCACGCGCTGCACTCGCCGTACTGGTGGCTGAAGTGCGCAGTGGGTCTGCGACGCACCGACAGCCGCACCGTGAACGCGTATCAGAAGTTGCTCGAGTGGGAGATCACATCGCAGCCCGGCGCGATGAAGGTGCTCGAGCGCAGCCTGGCCCCGGTCATGGGCAAGAGCTACATCGTGTACGGGGCCAAGCAATGAGCTCGATCCCCGAACTGCCTGGCGTACTCAGCGCGGCCGACGTGGTGCAGAGCGCCCAGTCCATCGCTGCCCTGCAACTGCCCACTGGCATGATCCCGTGGTTCGTGGGCGGTCATTGCGATCCGTGGAATCACGTCGAGACAGCGATGGCGTTGGACGTGGCCGGCATGCATGTGCAGGCCGAGCGCGCCTACGAGTGGCTGGTCGACATGCAGCGCCCCGACGGCAGCTGGTGGAACTACTACCTGCCCGACGGCACGGTGGAAGAGGCCAAGCTGGACACGAATGTGTGCGCCTATGTGGCCACCGGCGTGTGGCATCACTGGCTGTGCACGTGGGATCGCGGTTTCGTTGATCACCTGTGGCCCACTGTCGAGCGGGCCATCAACTGGGTGCTGGGCATGCGCAAGCCCAACGGCACCGTGCTGTGGGCACAAACCGACACCGATCGTCCCTGGGACTACGCGCTGCTGACCGGTTCGTCCAGCATCGCCCATGCGTTGCGTTGCGCGTCCAACCTGGCCACGCTCATCAACGAACCACGGCCCGGGTGGGCCAGTGCCGCCGATCGATTGGGGCACATGGTCGCCCATCACCCCGACGCATTCGAGCCCAAGGAACGCTGGGCCATGGACTGGTACTACCCGGTGCTGACCGGGGCGATGACGGGCGAGCAAGCCAAGGCACATCTGGCCGACAAGTGGGATGTGTTCGCGATGGAGGGCAAGGGCATTCGTTGCGTCAGCGACGAGCCATGGGTGACCGCGTCCGAGACCGCAGAATGCGCAATCGCCTATGCAGCCTTGGGCGATGCGTCCACGGCCACCGACTTGTTGCGATGGACCCGTTCGCACCGCCTGGAAGACGGCTCGTACTGGACTGGCATCGTCTACCCGTCGCGCGAGCGGTTCCCGTTCGGCGAGACCTCGGCGTACACGGCGGCCGCCGTCATCCTGGCGGCCGACGCTGTCAGCGGCGCATCGGCGGCCAGCGGCGTGTTCGCCCCGCGCCTCGTCG
>JANNFQ010000393.1:0-3420 GCA_031380045.1 Acidimicrobiaceae bacterium | reverse complement strand
CAACGTGGGATACTATCCCACGTTGACCGAACAGGGCGCGATCCCCACCGGTACGCGCGTCGTCGAGCACCTGCCCGAGCGGATCATCACCGCCGCCGGAGTCTCCAGCGGCATCGACATGGCACTGCGACTGGTCGAGATCTTGTTCGACTCGACGGCGGCCAAGGCGAGTCAGCTGATGATCGAGTACGACCCGCAGCCACCGTTCGACTGCGGCTCGGTCGAGAAGTCGGATGACGTCGTCATGACCCGAGTGATCGAGTACGCCCAACTCCGCCAGTAGCCCGCCGCCGCCCGCGTTCGGTTCCGGTCCGTCAGTGCGTCGTGGACAACACGTTCACGGACCAGAACCGGAGGCGAAGCGAAGCGGAGCCCAGTCCCGACCACCACCTACAGGACGACCACGCTGCGCAGCACTTCGCCGCGCTCCATCTTGTGGAACGCCTCTTCGACATCGTCCAGGGTGATCGTCTCGGACACGAACCGATCGAGGTCGAGCCGGCCCTGCAGGTACAGGTCGATCAACATCGGGAAGTCGCGCGACGGCAGGCAGTCGCCGTACCAGCTGGACTTCAGCTGGCCGCCGCGACCGAACATCTCGATGAACGGCAACTCGATGGTCATGTCGGGCCGCGGCACGCCGACCAGCACCACGGTGCCGGCCAGGTCGCGGGCGTCGAATGCCTGGCGGTACACATGCGGATTGCCCACCGCCTCGATGCACACGTCGGCGCCGTTGCCGTTGGTGACGCTCTTGATGTACTCGACCGGATCGGTGCTGGATGCGTTCACAGTGTGCGTGGCACCGAACTCCTTGGCCCATTCCAGTTTGCGATCGTCCAGATCGACCGCCACGATCGTGTGCGCACCGGCCAACTTCGCTCCGGCGATGGCTGCGTTGCCAACACCACCACAACCGAACACCGCCACCGAGTCGCCCCGCGTCACGCCACCAGTGTTGATGACCGCGCCGATGCCCGCCATGACGCCGCAGCCCAGCAAGCCGGCGGCTGTGGCGGGCGCACTGGGGTCCACCTTGGTGCACTGGCCGGCCGCAACGAGCGTCTTCTCGGCGAAGGCCCCGATGCCCAGCGCAGCCGACAGCACCGTGCCGTCGGTCAAGGTCATCTTCTGTGTCGCGTTGAAGGTCGAGAAGCAGTACTGCGGGCGGCCGCGAAGGCAGCTTCGACAGGTGCCGCACACCGCACGCCAGTTGAGGATGACGAAGTCGCCGGGCGCCACGCCGGTGACACCCTCGCCCACCGATTCCACCAGGCCGGCCGCCTCGTGGCCGAGCAAGAACGGGAACTCGTCGTTGATCCCACCCTCGCGGTAGTGCAGGTCGGTGTGGCACACGCCGCATGCCTGGATCTTGACCACGGCCTCGCCTGGGCCGGGGTCGGGAATGACGATGGTCTCGATCGTGACTGGCTGACCCTTGCCCCGCGCCACGACACCACGAACCTGCTGAGACACTGTCTTCCTCCACCTGCGACGGATTCGCGCCTGCTGGTGCAAGCGCGCCGCGAAATTAGCGCACTGCGAAGTGGCCGGGGCGCCCGCGATTTCGAGCAGCGCTACCATCCGTCGACATGAGGTTCCTGACGAGCGTGCCGCAAGCCTGCCGTCACCGTGAATCGGCGGCCACACCTATCGCAGCACCATCGCAACGATGAACGGCGCATTCATGATCCCGCTCAGTGCCGAGAACCGCACGGCGGCCGGGCGATGACGATCGGTCGTGTCGACGACGGTCAGACGGCGGTGGCGCAAAAGGTGTCGCCCATGGGTAGCGACTCTTGCAGCGAGGGTTCGGCTTCGCCGCCGTACAGGGCAGCCAACATGCCTTTGACCATGCCGCGGTCGACGGCGCAGATGACTGGATGCTCGATCGCCACATCGCCGAACGGGCAGTGGTTGTTGACGATGCGCAGCTGATCGTTGCGATGGTCGGTGTGCGCGGCGAACCCGTGCGCCGTCAACGCGTCGGCCACCGCGTGCAGCGCGGACCGCAGCGACCGTTGGCCCACAGCCAGATCGCTGCCCGTCAACCCCGCCGCCATGGTTGCTCCATACTCGCGGCCAACCTGCTCGGCCATCGCCTCGGCCTGATCTTGCGGCAGCAGCGCCAGCGCCTTGCCAAGCAACGTGAGCACCAGATCGTCACTGCGCACCGGCACGTCGGGCAGTGCCGCCGATGCGGCGCGATAGTGCTTTGACGGGCGGCCGGCACCCGACCCTTCGGCGCGTTCGACAGCGACTTCCAGATAGCCGCCTGCAGCCAGCCGGTCGAGGTGATGGCGCGCCACATTGGGGTGCAGGCTGAACTGTGTGGCCACCTGCGCTGCCGTGACGCCGTGGTCTGACGACCGGGCGAACAGGTAGATGCCGCGGCGAGTGGGGTCGCCGAATGCATTCGTGATTGCCGACACCGTTGCCGAGAAGGTGCCGTGATCACGATCGCGTTCGGCGTTCGCACTGGGCTGCTTCGTGACCACGCCGGTATTCTACCTATCCAGGTAGTGGTAATTCGGCCAGACGGCCCACTCGAGACGCTGGGACACCCCCAAATCAATCACAGGAGCGCAATGACGACCACCGACGAGATCATCGAGGCACTGCGTCCGGTTGAAGATCCCGAGTTGCGGCGCTCGATCGTCGACCTGGGCATGGTGCGCAACATCGACATCGGGTCGGGTGGCGCCGTCCAGGTGCAGATCGCCCTCACGGTTGCCGGCTGCCCGCTGCGCAACGAGATCACCAACCGAGTGACCAATGCCGTCAACCTGCTGGAAGGGGTCAGCGCAGTATCACTCGACTTCATCGTCATGACCGATCAAGAGCGCGAAGCAGTACGCATGATGCTGCACGGCGACCCCTCGGCCAGCGCCGGGCAGGGCCAGGCGCACGGCCACGCCGAGGGCCGCAAGGTGCCGTTCAGCGAGCCCGGCTCGAAGACCCGCCCGCTGCTGATCGCATCGGGCAAGGGCGGCGTGGGCAAGAGCAGCGTGACGGTCAACGTGGCCGTTGCGCTGGCCGCACAGGGCTACTCGGTCGGCGTCGTCGATGCCGACATCTACGGCTACTCGATCCCGCGCATGCTGGGCACCGATCACGATCCGGTCGTCATCGATCAGATGCTGGTGCCGCCCGAGGCGTACGGCGTTCGCTGCATCTCCATCGGCTACTTCGTGCCAGAGGGTCAGGCTGTCATCTGGCGTGGTCCCATGTTGCACAAGGCGCTCGAGCAGTTCCTGACCGACGTGTACTGGGACGAGCCCGATTTCCTGCTCATCGACATGCCACCCGGCACCGGCGACATCGCGCTGTCGCTCAGCCAGTACTTGCCGCGCGGCGAGGTCTACGTGGTCACTACACCACAGGCTGCGGCCCAGAAGGTTGCCCGGTTGTCGGCCGCCA
>JANNFQ010000388.1:0-3073 GCA_031380045.1 Acidimicrobiaceae bacterium | reverse complement strand
GAGCGCTGGACGGCCGACGAGGTTGTGGATGAGGTGCGCCTCCATCGGTGTGGACAGCGACGGCAGCTCGGATTGGAGGATGTCGAACGACTCGTCGAAGTCGCGGCGGAGTCGGGCGAGCAGCGAGGAGGATGGCAGAGGGAGGTACTCGGTCGAGTCGGTCACGCCGCGCACCTCGAACACGGCGCCGCGTTCGACCAGCTTGCTCAGCGTCTCGTAGACGGTGCTGCGCGGCACGCCCGAGCGCTTGGCGACCTCGTAACCGTTCAAGGGCTGGCCGGCACCGGTCAGCGCCAGATATGCCTTTGCTTCGTACCCGGACATGCCGAGGCGTCGGAACTGCTCGATCACTCGGTCCATGGTCACCGCAGGAACGATAGCCAGCAGGTACGACGATGCCGAGCTAGGCCGAACAATCGCGAGCGGCGCAGTCGAACTCGGCGCGCCAACGCGTTCGGCACGGCAAGAATCCAGTGTGCCGCGGTGCGGGATGACGCTCCGTCGGTGGACAGCGCGAAGGGTGGTCGGTACACTATGAACGTAGTGAAGGTGCTCACGACTAAGGCGTCGCAGGCGCGTCACGTGCGAAGGGGGCAACGATGACCGAGGTGGTTTTGCGGGGAGGCACGCTCATCGATGGATCTGGCGCGCCGCCGCGTACCTCGACCTCTGTCCACATCCGTGGAGACCGCATCGTCGCCGTCGGCTCCGACGCCGACGCAGCCAGCCCCGATGTTCCGTCCCTCGATGTCTCCGGTCTCACGGTGATGCCCGGGCTGATCGATGCTCACGTTCACGTCACACTCGGCGAGCCGTCCAGCAACGACGAGCTGTTCCACCGGCGCGAGCCTGCTGCCGCAGCCCTGGTCGCGTCCTACAACGTGCGCAAGGTCCTGCGCGCTGGGGTGACGTCGTTCCTCGATGTAGACGGCATCTACAACATCGGCCCCGCGCTGCGCGATGCCATCCTGAGCGGCACCATCGAGGGCCCGACGATGAAGGCAGGCACGTACGCGTTGATGACAGCGGTGGGTGGCACCGCCGGCCGCGACATCCCCGACTCGGGTACCGCCGGATATGCGGAGGTCGTTCGTGATCGCGACGAGATGGTCCGTGTGGTTCGCCGCCAGGTGAAGGAGGGATCCGATGTCATCAAGATCCACGTCACCGGCTCGATCCCCAACGTGCCCGGCGAGATCCAGGTCTGGACACGCGACGAGATGCGCGTCGTCTGCGACACTGCGCACGACCTCGGTGTGCGGGTCAGCGCCCATTGCCGCGGCGATGGTGCCACCCTCGATGCCGTGCTGGCCGGCGTGGACATCATCTGGCACGCGTCGTATCTCGGCGAGGCGTCGCTCGAGGCCATCGTCGACCGCGGCGTGGCAGTGGGCCCGGTGTTCACCTTCCTCGCCAACCTGAACGACTACGGCAGTCTGGCTGGCGCCACGTCGTCGGCCAAGGATGTCTTCCGCAACGAGATGGAACAGACCGGCGCGATGCTGCGCCGCGCTTACGACGCCGGCGTACCGCTGCTGTGTGGATCAGAGAGCGGCTTCTCGATCACTCCCTACGGCCACTGGCACGCACGCGAGATGGATGTCTTCGTCGAGCATCTGGGGCTGACGCCGTTGCAGGCGATCACGTGTTGCACCTCGGTCAACGCGCTCGCCCTCGGCCAACAGGGCGAGGTGGGCGAGATCGCGCCCGGACAGCGCGCCGACGTGTTGGTGGTCGACGGCGACCCGTCCGTCGATGTGCGCATCCTCGGCGATCGCAAGCGCTTTCGCCATCTGTTCTGCCGAGGCGCCGAGGTCGATCTCACCCCTTTGCCCGAGCGTATGCCGCTCCGGTCCGAGCGCACCACGCCGTGGTCTGCTGTCCCGCTGACCTGGGACCTGGTGCACCCGTGAACAGCTGTCCCGCCGACCGCCGCAGCATCACCCTCAGCACGCACGCCGACGTGCGCGAGGCGCTGCGCTCGAAAGACTTGCGTCAGGCGTTGTACGACGACGGCGCGCTGGTCATGGCCGGCTGCCTCCTCGATCTGCACGGAACCGAGCACCGCGACCGGCGGCGGCTCGAGAACCGGTTGTTCCGGCGCCAGACCTTCGAGGAGTACGAGCGGCAGGTGATCCCGATGGCGATCGCCGATGCACTCGATCCGGCCATCCGGATGGGCACCGGTGATCTGGTCCAGATCGGCTACCGGTCGGTGATGCACCTGACCGCGATCGTGGCCGGTGTCGACGTGCCCGGCCGGCTGGCAGATCACCTCGAACGCATCGTCAAGACCTTCTCGCGCGGTGCCACGGCGGTGCACGCCACCGGCGACCGCGTTCCGCTCTTTGCCGAGGTGTCGGCCGCGCTCGTCGAGTTCGACGACCTGTTCCTGCAGCCGAGCATCGCCCGTCGCCGCACAGCTCTCGCCATCGAGCAGACCGATCCCGAACAGCCGGCGCCGCGTGATGTGCTGACGACGCTGCTGCGCAACGTGGATCAGCTCGAGCTGCCGATCGACGTCATCCGCCGCGAGGTCGCGTTCTACCTGCAGGCTGGCGGGCACTCGACGGCCAACGCGCTGACGCACACGATGGACGAGCTGTGGTCGAACGACGACCCCAGCGTGCTCGCCGAGGCGCGGGCCGACATGGCCATGTTGCAACGGTGCGTCCACGAGGCGCTCCGGCTGCACCCAGCGTCTCCGGTCGCGTGGCGGCGCGTGCTCGAGCCGATGGCGCTCCGTTCGGGCGAGGAGATGGCCGCGGGAACGCTGCTGATCCTCGACATCGAAGCCGCCAACCGCGACTCGTCGGTCTGGGGTGACACTGCCGAGCGCTTCGACCCACGCCGCCCCACCCCCGATGGTGTGTACGCCTGGGGGCTGAGCTTCGGTGCCGGGCCGCACGCGTGCATCGGCATGGAACTGGATGGTGGGGTTCCTCCGGCCGACGATGGCTCGGTGCGGCTGTACGGAACTGTGACGTTGCTGGCCGATGCGCTCCTGGCGGCCGGCGCAGCCCCCGATCCTGCGAGCCCGCCGATCATCGACCCGGCTAGCGCGCGACTTCAC
>JANNFQ010000364.1:0-2742 GCA_031380045.1 Acidimicrobiaceae bacterium | reverse complement strand
GCCCCGACCCTGCCGGCGCTGGTTGTGGTCTTCGACGAACTGCGGATCGGTGCGCATGGTGTGCCCCCTGGTGACCCGGCCCGTGCGGGCCGGTCGGTGGAGGCACTGTCGAATCAGGGGGGGTCAGCGGGCGGTCGGTCGAGCTACATCACAGCGACACCAGCACGCGCTGCGCGACATTCGGATGACAGACAGATGGAATCGGTTGTGGTCACCGCGTCGCACGAACCCGACGCCCGACGAACCCGATTCAGCCCACGTCCCCACCACGGATGGAATCTGCTGTGTCGGCGAACGGCCGGTGCGCGCACTCGCTGCTACTGTCCGCGATCGCTCGAGGGGGTTCCATGCATCGCATCAGCCGTCGCCGTTCGGCCGCGCTCGCACTGACAGTTCTGGTCGGATCACTGCCGTTCTCCATGGACGCAGGGACCGGCACGGCCGCAAACGAAACGCTGATCAACTCGGGCCTGGCCGGTTGGCCAGTGCCGGTGCCGTTCGGGCCCCCTGGCGTGGGTGTGGTGCGAGGCATCAGTGACGACGGCTTCAGCAGGATCTATCAGCGCATACCCGACGGCTCGGCGTTCGACCTCGAGTCGGGCGAAGCACCACGGTTCTGGATGGGCACCGACGCAGATCCCGTGCTGGTCGGCGTGGTCGGCGAACACAACCTGGTCGACCTCAACAACGACGGCGACGAGCTGGACATGTTGCTCGCCACCTCCACCAACGGCCGGCCGTTCCTGCCGATCGTCGGCAACCCGATCACGCTCGACAACTCCCAGCCGGTCACCAACTGCACCACGCGCATCAGCGCGCAACTGGCCGTTGCGTGCCTCTCCGAGGGCGACGCGTCCGACGATGTGAACAGCGACGGCGACCTCGCCGACTACGAGCTGGTGCTGATCCACGGCGACGGCTCCATCACCCGGCCCGGTCGCTTCATCGACAACGACGCCGGCGACCTTCTCGATCGCACCGTCACCGTGCTGCCCGACGGCTCGGTGTCGGTCGGCCCGTTGCGCGTCTTTCCCAACGGCACCATCACCGACATCGATCCGGTGGTGAACGACGGCGAGGTGGTCGCCGTGGTGGGCACATCACGGCTCCTCAGGATCCCGGTGCCCGTTGCCCAACTGACCTTCGGCCTGCTGACAGCTGGGGGCACACTCATCCCGCTGAACGAAGGTTCGTTGCACCGCCAGGTCGGCAACACCGTGTGGGTGCAGGTCGATCGCAACCTGTGCCGCTTGACTCCGACCGGTACCACGGGGTGCCTCGGCGTGGGCACCGGTCTGGGCCTGCCGTTCTCGGTGCTGGGCGACGACTGGGCAGCGTTCCCCGGCTTCTACATCGCGGGGCCGAACTCCAGCTCGAACATCGCCCACCTCGTCCTGCCCGGCCAGCCGGCGCAGTACGTCTCCAACATCGAGATCCCCATGTCGTCCACCATGAACGCGGTCGACCTGGGCGCCGGCGCAGGAATGCTGTTGTCCACCGGCAGCGGTGCGGGTGAACAGATGCTGTGGATCGGCACCGCCGGGGCAGTGCAGCCATCGCCGGGCGCAGATCCCGACACGATCGTCTCGCTGCAAGATGGTCGGGCGTTGGTGAACCTGCGCGAGCACGCCGGCACCGACTACAACGGCGACGGCGATGTCACCGACTCGATCACGCACCTGTTCGCGAACGGCACGCTGACCAATCTGCGGGTCACTGCGCACCTCGACTTCGAGACCCCCGACCGCAAGCTGGCCGTGGTGTTCGACGATGGCGGCGGTGTGCTGTTCGCGATCGACGAGGCCACGTCGGGCGACCGCAACGGCGATGGCGACGCCTCTGATCTGGTCGCTGCGCTGTACGACGGCGCATCGGTCGTCAACCTGGCGGTGGCCGTGGTTCCCGACGGGCAAGCAGACCTCTACGACCGTTTCGCCACCACCGGCGGCCACACAGCGCTGTTGGGAGTGTGGGAACCGGCCGAGGGCGAGGACCTCGACGGGAACTCGGTCATCAGCGGGGCAGTCGCCTTCGCGCTTTCGTACGCGCCGGCTGAACCGGCACCGCCGTACCAGCCGTTGACACCGAGCCGTTTGCTGGACACCCGCGTCGATGGTCCACAGGTGGGTTACACGGGCGTCAAGCCGGTCGCCGGGCAGACCATCGAAGTCACCGCACCGGCAGGGTCGGGCGCGGTGGCGTTGAACGTGACCGGGTTGAACGCATCGCTGACCGGGTTCGTCACCGTGTATCCATGCGGCGAAGCGGTGCCGACCGCGTCCAACCTGAACCTGTCCCCCGGCATGATCACGCCGAACATGGTCATCAGCAAGGTCGGCGCCAACGGCAAGGTGTGCATCTTCACCCAACGCTCCGCCGACCTCGTCGCCGATCGCGCCGGCAGCTTCCCCGCCGGCGCGGCCTACACACCGCTGACACCGACGCGCGTGCTGGACACGCGCGCCGACGGACCACAGATCGGTTACACCGGCGCCAAGCCCATCACTGGTCAGACCATCGAAGTGACCGCGCCCTTCGGCGTGCCTGCGGTGGTCGTGAACGTGACCGGGTTGGACGCCGAACAGGTCGGCTTCGTCACCGTGTATCCATGCGGTGGCACGCTGCCGACCGTCTCGAACCTGAACCTGTCCCCCGGCATGATCACGCCGAACATGGTCATCACCAAGGTCGGCGCCAACGGCAAGGTGTGCATCTTCACCCAACGCTCCGCCGACCTCGTCG
>JANNFQ010000281.1:0-11415 GCA_031380045.1 Acidimicrobiaceae bacterium | reverse complement strand
TGGCAAGGCACGACGTGTGCCCACCGACCTTGTTGAATTCGGGCCCCGACGCGGGTGAGGAGCCACGAACCCCGCACAGACGAACCCTCACAACGCGGCGCGCCGGTGCGCGAGGCTGGCCGCAGGCAACACGTCAGACTCTATGTGCGAGGCAGCGACCATCGTGATCGCGGCCTTGACGCGGCGGGTGACCATGAGCGCCGACGCTATCCCACCGGTGCCAGCGAACGGAACCGCTCGGCGACCTCGGCGATGGACGCGTCAGCCAACTGGAACTGGTGATGCAACAGGTCGCCACGGTCCAACATCGGGTTACCAGCCACATCGCTACGCTCGGACCGGTTCCGCTGGGCATGTCCCACGATCCGCCACGTGCAGGGAGCACCGATGACATTGCCGATCGCCGACCGTTGGTTCCAGCGTCGTCGCGTCGACGACAGCATCACGCTGCTGTGGGAACCGCATGTGGTCGAGCTGATGCGCTGCAACATCTGGCATGTGCGTGGGCGAGACCGCGATGTGGTCGTCGACACCGGGATGGGCGTCTGCAGCCTGGTCGACGAGTTGCAGGATCTGCTCGGCCGGCCGGTGACCGCTGTGGCCACTCACGGTCACGATGATCACATCGGGTCGCATCACGAGTTCGAGACATGCGTGGCGCACCCGCTCGAGGCGCCGTTCTTGGAGAACCCGCCGCTGAACTCGCTGGCGCCACTCGAGGCGTGGGGCGCCGACGCCCTGGCCGGATTGGCGAAGGCCGGGTACGTCATGGATGCGCCCTACTTCGTGACCGCGTTGCCGGCCGGCATGGCCATCGAGGGCTTCCACCACCAACCTGCGCGAGTGACCTCGCTGGTGGACGAGGGCTCGGTGATCGACACGGGCGACCGGCACTTCGAAGTCTTCCACCTGCCCGGTCACTCCCCCGGCTCGATCGGTCTGTGGGAGGCCCAGACGGGCACCTTGTTCGCCGGCGACGCGATCTACGACGGTCCATTGCTGGACGAGCTGCCCGAATCAGACATCGAGCAGTACTGCGACACGATGGAGCGTCTGGTGGATCTGCCGGTCACGGTGGTGCACGCCGGCCACGATCCCAGCTTCGGCCGCGAGCGGCTCCAGGAACTGGCATTGGCATACCTGAGTCGGCGCCGACCGAGGAGCCCGTCGATCACTCGGCAGAATTCGTCGCCGGCCGGCGGTCGATGATCTGACGCAGGTGTGGCCAAGCGGCGGCGAAACCAGGGTGCAGTGGCATTCTCTCGACCTCGTCGAGCGGCACCCAACTGACTGCATCGGTCTCGAAGTTCAACGAATCACCGAAGGCCACGGGCACCTCGACCACAGCCGTCGTGTAGCTCCAGTCGATCGCTGGGGCGAACACGTAGTGGCCCAAAACCCGGACGTCGCCCACCGGACGGCCCACCTCTTCGGCGGCTTCGCGCAGCGCACCATCAAGCGGCGACTCGCCGTGGTCCAACGCGCCGCCGGCGCACGACCACGTGCCGCCCTCGTGGGCGAATCCTGACCGCAGTTGCAACATGACCACCGAGCGCCCGTCGGCGGCGCGTGTGACGAACAACGCGCCGGCCGCGCCGTACACGCCCCAGCGAACGTGACCATCGCTGCATCGCACGAAACCATCGCCGCTGCCGCCGTGCCGTGCCGTCACCGGCGCACCCGGGCGCTCATCGTGCTGCACATCGCAGCATCTCGCCCGGTCGCGCATCGACCGCTTGCACCGACAACCGGCCGTCGACGATGACCTGGGTGCCATTCACCAACAGATGCCGCATACCGGTGGGTTGATCGGCGGTCAGGCGCTCGGCATCGGCCGGGAAATCGCGCACGCGACGCAGCGGGCCGGGCCCGACGGTAGTTGGGTCGAACACCACCAGATCGGCGGCCATGCCAACGCGCACCACGCCGCGATCGTCGAAACCGAACAGATCGGCCTGCACCTGGGTCAGCTTGTGCACCGCGTTCTCGAGCGTCAGCACACCCTTGTCGCGTACCCACCTGCCCAGCAGATCGGTGGCCAACGGTGCATCGCAGAGCTGGCCCACGTGGGCGCCGGCATCGGACAGGCCGAGGGTGCAACCGTCTTCTTGGAGCAAGATGGCAATGCCGTCTTCGTCGTCATTGGCCAGCACTGCCTTCACACGGAGATCGGGCAGGTGCTCTTCGGCAAGGGCGATGTCCAGCAGCGTGTCGAAGGGTTCGGTGTTTCGCTCGTCGGCGATGGACAGCAGCCGCCGACCGATCAGCTGTGGGTTCGACACCGACTCCATCATCTCGTAGGTCTCCCAGCGAGGCGGCAGGCCCTGACCGGCGGTCCACGCATCGCGCACACGCTGGCGCCACGCCGGATCGGCGTACGCGGCGCACCGCTGTTGGATGGTGACCGGCATCAATTCGGCGAACACCGGGCTGGTGTTCAGCGTGAACGGTTCGACCATGGTCATCGAGAACGCGAGAGGCCGGCATGACACTTGCGGCCACACGTTGGCTCCCTTGGCCAGCCCGGCACGGTGCAGCGCGAGCGCTTTCAGGTGCGAGCCGGTCGACGAGGTCAACAGCGCGGTGAAGGTCACCGGCACGTCCAACTGGATCGACAAGTCGTAGATCTGATCGAAGTGCAGACCCTCGCTGACACCGTTGATGCCCACCACCCCACGGCCGGCCTCGGCCACCGCGGCACACAGCGCGTCGATTTCGGGACGACCCGCCCAACGGCTGGGGATCGGCCGGCCGTCGGCGCCGAGGTGTGTGATCGCGAAGCTGGTGGCAAAGCCGCATGCGCCCGCGTCGATTGCTTCTCGCACCAGCGCAGCCATCTGCTGGATCTCGTCGGCTGTGGCCACTCGTTGCGAGGCCTGATCACCCATCACCCAGATTCGCAGTGGTGTGTGCCCGATGTACGCCGCGTAGTTCAAGACAGAGCCGTGTGACTGCACTGCTGCCAAGTACTGCGGGAACGTCTCGAACTCCCACGGGATGCCGGCAGCCAGCGATGCCGGATCCATGTCTTCGACCTTTTCGAGGGTATGGGTGATCAGATCGCGATCGGCGGGACGGGTGGGCGCGATCGAGAAGCCGCAGTTGCCGGCCACCACTGTGGTGACGCCGTGGAAGCACGACGGGGTGAGGGCGGGATCCCAGAAGACCTGTGCGTCGTAGTGCGTGTGGATGTCGATGAACCCAGGGGCCACAACACAGCCGGTGGCGTCGATGGCCCGCGCACCGTGGAATCGTGGATCGTCCAGCAGGTCGGGTCCGATCGCGACGATGACCCCACTGTCGATGGCCACATCGGCCACGAACCCCGGCGTGCCCGTGCCGTCGACCACGGTGCCACCGTGAACGATGGTGAGCTCGCTGGGCGTCCGGTTGACGCTGGCGATATGAACTTCGGCGGCCATGACGCTCCTCTCGGCAGCCTCTCGACGAGGCTGCTCCATGATCGCTCACCGAGCCACGAATGGTTGCACCGAGAAGGATGCACCGGGCAAGCGCGTCACCCGGGCAGGCCAAGCGGTGTGTGGATCATCGCCGTGCGGTCAGCGTGGCAGCGCCAGCAGCATCAAGGTGGACCACACCACGTGCACAGCAACAGGTGCTGCCAGTCCGCCCCGCCACATTCGGGTGGCAACGAAGACCACTCCCATGACCACTGAAGCCAGCGTCAGGGCCACGTTGCCGGCTACGGCCGTGACGCCGACGTACAACGCCACGGCAACAGCGGGGCGTGACCATGGCGTGAGGTGATGCGCGCGATCGATGACCAGCCCGCGGAAGAACAGTTCTTCAGCCAACGCGTTCACCAGCGCCAATGTCAGCACGGCGGGCAGCGGGCCGGCATCGGCTCTGGCCAGAACGCTGTCGAGGGGTGCTTGCAACGCGCTGATGTGCCGACCAATGGCGGCGGCCGCGACGAACGCGCCGAACGAACCCACTCCGATCGCACCTCCGATCGCAACGTCGACCGGACGAGGCGATGCGTTGGCGAAGCGCAGCGATCCACCGGCGGCCGTTGCCGCGATCCACACCACAGCAAGCGCGAAGCCGGCCAGATAGAACACGCCGCTGTCGCGCTGGACGCGCAGCGTCAGGCCAACCAGCACGGCGCCCAGCGCGAGGGCACAGCCCACCAGCCACCACGATTGCAACCATCGGCCCCACCGCGAACGCCCAGCGTTCGGCGCGGGGGAAACGGCCGACGAGGCAACTGCGTCAGGCAGCATCGCCGGCGACGGCCGACGCCTTCCGCCGGCGCCGATCGATCAGCGCTTGGCGGGCGGCGGTGCGATAGGTCATCGGCCGGTGGCCTGTGAGCTGCTCGAGACGACGCTCGGTGACGATCACTTCGTTGGTCATGGAGTCGACCAACGAGCGAGCTGTTTGCAGATCGACATCGGTGATCAGGCGCAACCAGTGTGACGACAGCGACGGCGACAACAGGGGCACCGGCAAGATGAACAGCGAACGTCGCATCTCTTCGGCAACCACGCGCAGCATCTTCTCGTACGACAACGACTCGGGTGCCCCGATGTCGAAGTGTTCGCTGCCATCGATCCGCAGTTCGATGACCTTCGCCAACAGGCTGACGACATCGGCAAGTGCAACGGGCTGCGTGATGGTCTGCACCCACTTGGGCGTCACCATGATCGGCAGTCGCTCGACCAGCTGACACAAGATCTCCCAGCTGGTGCCGCCGTCGCCAACCACGATGCCGGCGCGCAGCGTGGTGGTGGGTACGTGTTCGGCAAGGATCTGCTCGACATCTCGGCGGCTCTGGAGATGGGGCGACAGTTGATCGGCGTCGTCTCCCAACGCGCCCATGTAGACGATGCGCTGCACGCCCGCAGCAGAAGCGGCCTTGGCGAACGTGTGCGCGGCGTGGCGATCGTGGACGACGAAGTCGGGACGGTCCAGCGAATGCACCAAGTAATAGGCAACATCGATGTGCTCCAGCGGCACGGTCAACGACGCGGGATCAGACACGTCGCCCCGCGTCCATCCAGCCTCTGGCGATGCCAGCACCACCTCGCCGGCCGCTTGTTGGGGGGTCACTCGCTGGGGCGCCGGGCGACGGGTATCGGGGCGACGCGACATGATGGCAACGTCATGGCCCCTGGCCAGCAGCTCTGTTGCGAGGTGGCGACCGACGAATCCGGTGCCACCGGCAATCAACACATTCATGATCGCGCCGTGTACCCAGTTCGGCGCCGGCGTACACCTGCCGAGCGGCAGCGCATTCTTGGGCCGGATCGGTTCAGGGCTCGACGGTCGGCGTCGGCGTCGGCGGGGCCAATGCACCAGGGGTGGGAGTGGGGGCGGAGACATCGTCGAGCGCCTCTCGAATGCGGGCGATGGCATCGGGTTCGAGGTTGGCGTGCACCAGACGGCCGCCGCTGAAGCGTTCGAGCTCGGTGAACGCGGCCTCGCGATCGAAGTTGCCCAGCAGCAGCACCAGGGTGACCGTGCCGGGCTGCACAGCCTGGCGAAACCAGCCGACCCATTCATCGGGAACCCCGAGGTCGACGATCTTGGCTCGGGCCGCACCGGCGCCCGCCCCGATGGCCGCGCCTGCGATCCAACCCACCGGCCCGCCAAGGATCAGCCCGAACAAGCCGGCCCACACGCTGCCCGACAGCGCGCTCTGGACGGGCGACGGATCGATCGTCTCGCGCACGTACGTCTTGCCGCTCTCGTCCTTGATGATCGTGACGGCGTCGAGCACCTGCAGCACACCCTTCGAGGCCAGGCGGGATGTCGCCGTCAGCAGCTCCTGAGCGCGGAACGCGTCGTCGAACGAGATTCCGACGATGGTGTCGTGTGATGCAGGCAGGTCGGTCATCGGATCAGTTTGCCCGCGTTCGCGACTGAACGTCGTGCGGTGCGTGGGTCGATCTGGAATCGATCAGCCGGTCACGAAGGCTGCGGCTGCGAGCGAGCGCCCGACGCGCGGCCCGTCCATGGGCATCGCGCCCGACGTCAACACCGATCGCGCTGCGGCGACGACCGCCCCGTATGCAGCGGTGGACAGGCCACTTCCCAGCGACACCCGGCGCACGCCCAACTCGGCCAGCTGAGCGACCGTCGGCCCACCAGGCAGCAACAGCACGTTCACTGGGGCGCCCGCCTGCTGGACCACACGGCCGATCTGCCCCAGATCGACCAACCCGGGCGCGTAGACCACGTGCGCACCGGCCCGGCTGTACGCCTGCAGTCGGACGATGGTCTCGTCCAGATCGCTGACACCGTGCAGGTGGTTCTCGCACCGTGCCGTCAAGACGATGCCGGCCTGATCGGCGGCGGCAGCCGCCGCGGCGACGCGCTCGGTGGCGATCTGGATGGGGTCGATCGAGTCGGTTGCCGGGTTCCAGTCCTCGATCGAGCAACCTGCCGCCCCCGCCTGGGCCAGCAAGCCGACCGTCACTGCCACGCCCGCAGGATCGTCGGCATAGCAGCGCTCGGAATCGACGTTCATCGGCAGCGGCGTCGCTGCGGTCAACTGCTGCACATGTTCGATCAGTTCGTCGCGGGTGATGTTCATGTCGAGACGACCGAGCGTGGCCGCGAAGCCCGCGCTGGTCGTCGCCAGTGCCGAGAAACCCAACGCGGTCAACAGTCGGGCCGATCCGACATCGAACGGGTTCGGCATCACGAAGGTACCCGACATGTGCAGGTCCTTGAACTGGCGAGCGGCGGCGGTCATGGCGTCAGCGTCGCGCGAGCGAGTCACGTGCGCCAGCACGATTCGGCCATTGACACCGCACGAGAACCGGGCCTCGAGGGCCGCGAGTCAGGTGACGAGGCCCGCCGCCACGGCGGCCTGGCGATACGCGGCTGCCAGGCTGGCGAGTGACTCGTGGGCGTTCAGACCGCTGGGATTCGGCAAGACCCACAGCTCGGCATCGGCGATCTGCTGGGCCTGGCGACCGATCGATGTGGACGGCACGCCGAATGCCTGTCGGTATGCGGTCACCCCCAGCACCGCAACCACGGCCGGCCCGATGCGAGCGACGGATTCGACCAGTGCCCTGCCACCCGCCAGCAGTTGCTGAGCGGTCAGCTCGTCGGCGCGCGCCGTTGCGATGGGCACCAGGTTGGTGATGCCGATACCCAAGTCCACCACCATGGCCCGATCGTCGGCGGTCATTCCGGCACTGGCGTCCACCAGTCGGGGGGTGATGCCCGCTACGTACAGCGCCGGCCAGAATCGGTTGCCCCGACGGGCAAAGTGCGCACCTGCAGCGGCCGTCCACAGCCCCGGGTTGATGCCGACGAACAGCAGCCGTGTGGGCGTATCGCCCGCGCCGCCCAGCAGGTCGGGCACCGTGGCCCCGCGGAACGAATCGAGCTGGGCGCGACTGAAGCTGGCTGCAGCCATCGCTCCAGTGTGCCACGAATCGGACCTCAACCCCGATCAGCGATCTGTTTCAAGAGCACTGCTCTTGACAATGTCCTCAGGACAGGCGCATCATGACTTTTGAAACGAGAGCAGTGCTCTCCACTTGAGAGGAGCGATCCATGACCACGCCGATCACCAACCATGACATCACCACGACCCAGGGCACGGGGAAGCGCTACCTGGCACCGGGCTGGATGACCCGGCGCATCGCCAATCCACTGATGGCCGGGCTGACCCGCACCGGGTGGAGCGTGCGCGGCTCACGGGTCTTGCACGTGCAGGGCCGACGCTCGGGCGACTGGCACACGGTGCCCGTGAACCCACTGACCATCGACGGTGTGCAGTACCTGGTGGCCCCACGCGGCGAGACGCAATGGGTGCGCAACCTGCGCGCCGCCGGGCACGGTCGGCTGCAGCTGGGCCGTCATACCACCGCCTTCACAGCGACCGAGGTGGGCGATGCCGACGTGAAGGCGCCCATCCTGCAGTCGTATCTGCGCACGTGGCGTTCCGAGGTCGGAGCGTTCTTCGACGGAGTCGATGCAGACTCGATCGATGCCCTGCGGTCGATCGCCCACGGCTACCCGATCTTCGTCGTCCACCCCAAGGCCAGCACACACTGACGCCCAGTACGAATTGGCGCCGCCGCCGGTGGCAGCATCCTGTCGAACAGCCGACAGCGAACGGAGGCACCCATGGCCAGCATTGCCGCAGGTTTGGGTCTGAGCGCCGACGAACTTGACGAACTGATGGTGTCCACGTGGAACATGCGCGTGGGCACCGTGGGGCCCGGTGATCGCATCAACCTGACGCCACTGTGGTTCGGGTGGGCCGGCGGCAGGATCTACTTCTACTGTCGAGGCCAGAAGATCGCGAACCTGCGCCGCAATCCAACGTGCTCGGTGCTGGTCGATCGCAACGAGCGATTCCCCGAACTGCAGGGTGCCATGCTGCAGGGCGCAGCCGCTGTGCTGGAAACGGTCGCCGACGAACAGGCCGATCCACACTTGGCCAGTGCCCAGGCGCAGATGGGACCCAAGTATGCCGGCGGCCACGGCGAGCCTGCTCCGGCTTCCACCGACGGGCTGATCTTCGCACCATCGGCCCGGGGCCGCTCGTGGCGTTGGGTTGCCTTCGCGCCCACGCACGTGGTCACGTGGGACAACCACAAGTTGGCTCGCTGAGATGTCCGAAGTGCCCGACGTCCTCGCTGAGTCCGCAGCGGACCACGCCACCACGGACCGCGCCACCGCGGACCGCATCACACTGGGGCGCAGGGGCGCCGCGGCGATCATCACGATCGATCGAGCCGAACGGCTGAATGCGGTGACGTTTGCGATGATCGCCGAGATCCGCCGCATGGTCGACCAGGCCGTCGCCGACTCCACCGTGACTGGTGTGATCATCACTGGATCGGGCCGTGCGTTCAGTGCCGGCCTGGACATGGGCGACCTTGCACGATCGTCGCAGGGCATCGGCGAACGCGCTGCCGACGATGCCGATCTGCCGGCGCTGTTCAGCCATCTGTTGCGCGCACCAAAGCCGATCATCGCTGCGGTGAATGGCGTGTGTGCCGGTGGTGGTCTGGTGCTGGCGATGATGTGCGACCTGCGCTTCGCGTCGCCCGAGGCCTCGTTCACGACCGCATTCTCGAAGCGCGGCCTCATCGCCGAACACGGAACGGCATGGCTGCTACCGCGACTGACGGGCACCAGCAGAGCCCTCGACATCCTGTGGAGCTCGCGGCGATTCAACGCTGACGAGGCATACCGCATCGGCCTGGTCGATCGCCTCGTCGACGCCGACCGGTTGTTGGTCGAGAGCTGCGCGTACCTCGATGACATGGCCGCCACGGTGGCGCCGCGATCGATCGCAATCATGAAACAACAGGTGTACGACGGGCTGTCGCAAACGATCACCGCGTCGTTGGACGACGCTGACGCACACATGCGCGCGTCGCTGACCCATCCCGATCTCGCCGAAGGCGTGGCGTCCTTCGTCGAACGACGGCCGCCCCGATTCCAGCCTCTCGACCGGCCGCACGCCTCAGCCGTTCGCCGGCTGGCCCCCACACATCACATCGAGGACCGATGACCACACCACAGTTCCAGACACTGCTGTTGTCGATCGACGGACCGGTCGCGCGGCTGACGCTCAATCGACCCGACCGGATGAACGGCATGACCAATCGCATGGTGCGCGAGACGTCCGACGCGCTAGAAGCGGTTGCGGCCGACTCCAGTGTTCGGGTGCTGGTGCTGACCGGCGCCGGCCGCGCCTTCTGCCCCGGCGCAGACCTGCAGGCAGTCGTTTCGGGTTCCGTGGCGGACGAACGGCTGGGCCCGTCTCAATTCCGAGCGCCGGTGCTGCTGCACGAGATGCACGCGGTGACGATCGCTGTCATCAATGGCGCGTGCGCCGGGGCAGGTATGGGTTGGGCCGCAGCATGCGACCTGCGTGTCGCCACGCGTTCGGCCAAGTTCAACACGGCGTTCCTGGACGTCGCTGTCGCCGGCGACATGGCGCTTCCGTGGTCGCTGCCGCGGTTGCTCGGCGCAGGAAAGGCCCGTGAGTTGTGCATGCTGCCCGGCAAGTTCGATGCCGATGAAGCCCATCGCATCGGGTTCGTGGCGCGGGTGTTCGACGATGTCCGGTTCGCCGACGAAGCCGAAGCAGTCGTGCAGCGATTGGCAGCGTCCGCGCCCGCCGCGCTGCGACTGATGAAGGCGAACTTTCTGCAGGCCGAACACCTCGATCTGGCGCCGTTCGTCGAACTCGAGAGCGAAGGACACCTGGGATTGTTCGCGCTGGACGACACTCGCGAGGCATTCGCCGCCAAGGTCGAGGGCCGCGCGCCGCGCTACACCGGCCGGTGATCTCGTCAACCCACCCGACGCCGGTCAGCAACTGCTGATCACCGAACAACAGGATGTGCTCATGCTCCGACTTCGCCAGATCGCCCTTGTCGCCAACGACCTCGACAGCGTCGTCGGCGCCTTCCACACTGCGTTGGGGCTCGACGTCGCGTTCAACGACCCGAGCGTCGCCACGTTCGGTCTGCACAACGCGGTCATGCCCGTTGGCCATCAGTTCGTCGAAGTCGTGTCGCCCATCACAGAAGGCACGGCCGGCGGTCGGTATCTGCAGCGGCGTCACGGCGACGGCGGCTACATGGTGATCCTGCAGAGCGACCTGCACGCCGCACGCAAGCAACGCATGGTCGATCTGGGCATTCGCATGGCGCTGCAGCACGATGGCGTCGAGTACCACATCATGCAGTTGCATCCGGCCGACACCGGCGGATCGTTCCTCGAGATCGACGAGCAGATCGGGGGCGAAGATCTGGACGGGCCATGGGAACCTGCAGGCCCCGATTGGCAGCGCGCCCGTCGCACTCATGTGGTAACAGGCATCGCCGCGGCCGAGATCCAATCGCCGGACCCGCATCGGCTCGCAGCCCGGTGGAGCGAGATCCTGGAACGGCCACTCGAAGATCTGGGTCACCTGTACACCATCGAACTCGACAACGCGACGTTGCGTTTCGTCGAGGCCACCGACGGCCGAGGTGAAGGACTGGGAGGCATCGACGTCACCGCCGCCTCCACCATCGAGGGGGCACCCCTCGATACACCGGCGATCATCGGCGGACTGCGCATCGCCGTCGTCTGACCCCGGCTCGTACAGCGGGCCAACACCGCGCCGCGTCGACCGTGCGCCGGGTCGACCGTGCGCCCGGGGTTCGACCTCAAGCCGGGTTCGACATGGCGCCGGGTTCGACATGCCGCCGGGTTCGACCTCGCGCCGGGTTCGACATTGCGCCGGGTTCGACCTCGCGCCGGTGCTGACCGCTGGCCGGGGCTGGCCGCTCACTGCCACTGCTCGCTGGGTGGGCCGGTGGTCATGATGGTGGTGCCGGTGTGGTTGGTGACGGTGAGGGATCGGTCTGGGGCGAGGGTGAGGGTCCAGTGGTTGGTGTGGATGATGTCGTGGTGGTGTTT
>JANNFQ010000338.1:0-1506 GCA_031380045.1 Acidimicrobiaceae bacterium | reverse complement strand
CACGACCGCTACCAGCAGCCGCTGTGGATCTCCGAGACCTCGAACCTCTCGCTACCGGTCAGCGAACAGATCCCGTGGCTGACCACGCTGACGGCCGGCCTCGACATGTTGCGCGCCCAGGGCGTACCAGTGCGCGGGCTGTGCTGGTACAGCCGCGGCGACCAATACGACTGGCAGACCGGGCTGGCCAACCCAACCGGCGCCGTCACCGAGGTTGGTCTGTTCGATACAACCCGTACGCCACGTCCAGTCGCGGCGGATTTCGCTCGTCTGGCCCGGACCCGATCAAGCGCCGACGGCTGGCCTGAAGGAGATCACCATGCACATCAGTGACGACGTACTCGCAGCGGTGCGAAGCGACGGCTACGCCGTGATGGAGGGGTTCCTCGCTGCCGACGAGGTCACCGCGGCGCGCGCCGGCCTGTTCGACGAGTTCCCGCAACCCGACGACTACTTCGCCGAACCCCAGAAGTACCGGCACCTCGTCAAGCACCAGTTCGCCGGTTTGCGGCTCGGACCGTTCAACTCATGGTCGCTCACCCGCATGGCATTCCATCCCGACCTCATCGATGCAGCGGAACGGTTCTGCGGCACGACCGATCTCGAGCTCTACAAGATCGAACTGTGGGGCAAGTACAGCGGCGCCGTCGACTACGACCAAGCACACCATCGCGACTTCGGTAACCACAGCCTGGTGGTGCCGCGCCGCGACTTGAGGTGGCCACAGTTCGTGACGTTCATCCTGCTGTCCGACGTGACCGAGCAGGACGGGCCGACCAAGGTGATCCCCCGCCGGGCGGGTACTGACGTTCCGCTCATTCCCTACACCCTCGAATCGGGCCGGATGACCGATCTGGAGGTGGCGATCACCGGCCCGGCCGGCTCGATCTTCATGTACACCACCGACGTGATCCATCGCGGCTCGGCGATGACGGGCACCGATCGCAGCCGCTTCGTCCTCCTGGCCGACTACGCAGCACGCGGTCACCCATGGATGGGCAAGATGAGCTGGCCCGGTCAGGCCAACCGTCCGGCTTTTGCCACCCTCATGGCCAACGCGACTCCGCGCCAGCGCGACTTGTTCGGCTTCCCGCCTCCCGGCCACGAGTACTGGAACGAGCAGACCCTCCGCGACGTCGCAGCACGCTGGCCGGGCATGGACATCACCCCCTACGCCAGCGTGCAACGGTGAGCTCGCCGCGAGGGCTGCCGGTCCGGCGACCGCGGCTACCGGCCGACCGCACCGGCAGCGATGGCCGAGCCGTCACCAAGGCCGACCGCCGGTCGCAACTCCTCGACGCCGCTGCTTGGCTTGTGGCTCGCAAAGGAGTGGCAGGGTTCACCATGGAAGGCCTCGCCGATGCTGCCGGTGTCAGCAAGGCGCTTCCCTACCGACACTTCGCCAATGCCGACGAAGCCCTCGTCGCGCTCATGAACCGCGAGGTCGGACACCTCGGTCGCACGATGGTGACGGCGTGCGAAGGCATCGACCAGGGAGATCTGATG
>JANNFQ010000327.1:0-25912 GCA_031380045.1 Acidimicrobiaceae bacterium | reverse complement strand
AAGGCGGTTTCCGCTGGGGTCCGTCAGAGCGAACTCGCGCATCCCCCATGGCATGTCGGCTATGGGCGTGACGGGGAGACCTGCTGCCACGAGGCGTGCATGCCACTGGTCTGCGTCGCCGGTGATGATGTAGCAGCCTGCGCCATTGTTCGACGGGTCGATTGCTTCGTTGAGGTCGAGGTTGAACACGCTGGAATCGCTGTGGCGAACGAAGGCGAATCCGCTGTCGTACGCGTCCACTTGGAAACCCGCTGTCTCGTAGAACGCGATTGCCGCGGACATCACCTTCACCGGCAAGGTCGGCGTGACATCCAACATCCCCGCTCGCTGTCGGAGCCAGCCGATGCAATCGCGGCAGATCCTGATCTGGTCGTGACACTGGAGCGAGGCCAGTGCTTCCGGATCTCGCTCCACGCCGCAGCACGAACACGTCCCGGTGGTCATGGCGTGGTGACGTTCGTGTTGTCGACATCGCTGGTCACAGACGCCGCAACGAGCAACTCGCGCAACTGCGCCTCGGGAGGCCCTCCGGCAAAGCCGTCGTCGGTCCGATACATGCGACACGACAGGCCGACCGGTTCGTCACCGATGGCAAACGGATCTCGGCCGTCGATGAGCACCGTGGGCGATCCGCGGAACTGCCATCGTTCGGCGTCCTCAGCCGTCTCGACCCGGCAACGCTCGAGGTCGAAGCCGACATCATGCTTGAGCGACTGGAGCAGGGCATCGGTGGCTTGCCAGTTGGGGCAATCGCCGAAGTACAGCAACGTGACCTTCATGTCTCGTACCGCAGTTCGATCGTGAGGGAGCTTCGATCGATTCGCATCACCGGCGATTGTTGCCCGATCCGACGCTGGTGTCCACCAATCGAGCCACTGAGGTGTCAGCCGTCTGCCTCTTTCACACGGCGAAGGTGCCGCATCCCGATGGTTCCTCGGGCTTCCAGACACAGACGACGTCGTCGTCGGGTACCAGATCGGTCGGAACGACGAACGAGATTGAATCGTCCGACGGGTACTCCTCGCAGGGAGTGAACGTTGCCTCGGTCATCGATGTCAGGTCGCCGGTGGTGGTGAGTTGGCCGAGTTCTTCCAAACCGCTGGCATACGGTCGTCACACATCTACGGACAGGCCAACCGCCACCATGTCGCCCAACTGCAACTTCTCGGCCTTGCGCACCCATGCCTTCACCGGCACCAGGTACCGCCCGTCCTTCGGAAACAGCGATGTCGTCCACTGCGTCGTGCCGATCCAGGCCGTCACCGGGATCATGCCCCACCCGTACGACACCAACGCAGCTGTCGACTCCAACGAGTCGCACTCTTCCTCGGGCACAGTGACGAAGTGCCACGGCGAGGGGCCCTTCCAGAACCACAGTTCGCCGGTGAGTTCCAGGTTCATCCGATGAGGATAGAAGCCCGCAGAACGGAGTCCGCCACAGCGCGTGAACACTGTGAACCCGCCGCCGGGTGGAAAGCGTGCACACGCCGATTACACCTTCACTGACACGGGCTCCTCGGGCTCTGCGGGCCCGTCGGCGGCTGCTCTGGCGAGCGCGCCGTACTCGTCGAGCAGGCGCAGCGTGTCGTCGCGGCTCATCAGCGGCACCGACAGCAGACAACGCTCGATGCCCTCCGCCTGCAGCGACCGCAACGAGTCGATGTCGGGCTTTGCGTCGGTCACCGTGATCGACAGCGTCGATGGATCACGACCCTGACGCACGGCTTCCGCATGTAACAACGCGGTTCTCGTCGCGATCGACGATCGCGCCGAGACCGGCATCCAACCATCGCCCAGCCGCACGACCGCAGCGAGCAGTCGGGGTCCCCAGCCACCGCCGATCAGGATCGGGGGATGTGGCCGCTGCACGGGCTTGGGCCACGCCCAGCTCTGCGTGAAGTTGACGTGCCGGCCGTGGTACTCGGCGGTGTCCTGTGTCCACAGCAGCTTCATCGCCTCGACCTTCTCGGCCACGATCTGCCACCGGTCTTTGGGATCGACGCCGTGGTTCGCCATCTCGTCGGAGTTCCAACCGAACCCGATGCCGAAGATCATCCGCCCGCCCGACAACCAGTCGACCGTGGCCACCTCTTTGGCCAGCTGCAACACATCGCGTTGTGCCGGTAGGGCAACGCACGTACCGATCCTGAGGGTGGTGGTCACTGCGGCCGCCGCACCCAACGCGACGAACGGATCGATGAGTCGCTTGTACACATCGGGCAGTGGCACAGAGCCGTCGGGGCTGCCAGGCCACGGCGATCGGCGGCTGGTGGGGATGTGCGAGTGGTCGGGGAACAGCAGCGACTCCAGCCCGCGTTGTTCGCACGCGACCGCCAGTTCGTCTGGGGGAATCTGATCGTCGGTCGTGTACAGCGCGATGCCGACTTTCATCTGATCGGCTCGGCCGTCGATGGCAGGTCTGCGTACTGCTTGCGCAGATCCGACTTCAACACCTTGCCCGACATGTTGCGCGGCAGCGGTTCGTCGCGCACCACCAGGTACCGCGGAATCTTGAAGTCGGCGAGTTTGCCGGCGCAGGCATCGAGAATGGTCTGGCCGTTCAACTGCCTGGCCAACCGGCCGTCGAACTGGTCGGCCGCAACGACGGCGATCACCGCCGGTGTCTCGCCCCACGTGTCGTGAGCAACACCGATCACGGCCAGTTCCACGATGCCATCGATGGTCGCCAGCTGACGCTCGATCTCGGCCGGATACACGTTCAGTCCGCCGGAGATCAACATGTCCTTGGCGCGGTCGACGACGTAGAAGTAGCCGTCTGCGTCCATGGTGCCCAGGTCGCCGGTGTGGCACCAACCGTCGCGCAACGTCGCTGCGGTTGCCTCTGGATTGTTCCAGTAGCCGACCATCACCTCGGGGCCCTTGATCGCGATTTCACCAACGGTGCCGGCGGGCACCTCGTTGCCGTCGGCATCGACGATCTTGGCCGCGCTGTGCATCGCCGGCACGCCGCACGAGCCGACCCGCTCGAGCGCCTGGTGATACGGCAGCGTGATGCCTGACGCGCTGACCTCAGTCAACGAATAGGTCTGCGTCATCGTGATGCCGCGATCCAGGTAGGTCCGGATCAGTGGCACGGGCACGGTCGCGCCGCCCGATGACGCGCAGCGGATGGACGAGATGTCGGTCGAGGCGAACGAGGGATGATCGGCCATCAACTTGAACAACGTCGGCACTGCCATGAAGACCGTGATCTTCCGCTGCTCGATCAACCGCAGGGCGCGGCCCGGTTCGAACGCGGCCTCGAGATGCAGCTGGGCGCCAGACCACAGCGACGTCATCAACAGCGCCAGCCCGCCCGTAAACGCAAGTGGGAACGGCAACAGGATGCGGTCGTGCAGGTTGATCCCACCCTGCAAGGCGCGCACCATGGCCGAATAGAACCAACTCTGATGGGTCAGTACGGCGCCCTTCGGATCGCCCGTGGTGCCTGACGTGAAGCAGATGAACAGGGGATCATCCGGCGCCGCGAGGGTCAGGGATGCAGCTGCCCCATGGACGCGAGCTGCGTCGAGGGTGCCGTCGTCGGCGTCCAGCACCACCATGTCTGGCGACTGAGCGTGCGCAAGCGAAAGTCCTGAGTGCAGGGCAGCCTCGGTCACGACGACAGTGCAGCCGGCGTTGCCGGCGACGAATGCCAGCTCGGGTGGCGTGAACCGAAGGTTGAAGGGCACCCCGATCGCCCCCAGGTTCATGCACGCGACCACGGTCTCGACGAACTCGACGCGGTTCGACAGCAAGATGCCGACGCGGTCGCCCGGCCCGACTCCGGCAGCCGCCAACCCGGCCGCCAGCTCGCGTCCGCGCAACTCGAGCTCGCGCCAGGTCAGGTCGCGATCACCGAACCTGACTGCGATCTTGTCGCCCTGCCACCGTGCCCAGTAGCGGATCGTTTCGGCCCAGTTCATGATTCCCTGCCCCCTGCCACGCCCAGGTGCGCGTGGCTGATCGTATTCGCGACCCCCCGTCGCGCCGGGCAGCCGCCACGGGCGAGCTGCGGTCAGAAGCGACCGCCATCGACCAAGAAGTGCTGCGCGGTGCACGCAGCCCCGTCGTCGGCTGCAAGGAACAGGACCATCTGGGCGAACTCTTCCGCCGTGATTCGTCGCTTGATCGCTTGGTCATCCATGGTTGCCTGCTCGCCCTCTGGAGTCCACCACTTCGCGAGCTGTCGCTCGGTGGGCACCCAGCCCGGCAAGACCGTGTTCACCCGCACACCGTGTGGGCCGAACGTGCGCGCCATCGTTCGCGTGATGCCCTCGACAGCCGACTTGGCGATCGCGTAGCCGGGGAACATGTCCTCCTGCATCAGGTAACTGCTCGAACCGATGTTGATGATCGAGCCGTGGCCCGCGGTGATCATCTGTGGTGCCAGCGCTTGGATGGCGAAGAAGTAGTGCCGCAGGTTGGTGTTCATCCGGTTGTCGAAGTACTCGGGTGTGACATCGCGCCAGTCGTGGCGGTCGTCATTCGCCGCGTTGTTGACCAGCACCGAGACGCCGCCGAGCGCATCGATCGCGCTGGCGCACGCATGTCGCAACGCAGCAATGTCCAGCAGGTCGAGCTCGAAGAAGACAGGAGTGTGAGGTGCGCCGGCCGCTACGCATCCGTCGATCGTGGCACTGGCTGCGCCGGCGTCGATGTCGACGAAGGCAACGCGGCTGCCTTGGTTCGCGAACTGCTGGACCAGTGCGCGGCCGATGCCTGCGGCCCCGCCGGTGATGAAGACGCCTCGGTCGGCGAGCGATGGGTAGGTGGCGTAGTTTCGGGTCACGGTGTCTCCTCGAACCTGTCGGGCCCACTGCTCCGAGCTGAGATCATCGAGCTTGTCAGAGTCGCCGTGGTCGATCGGGCAGCGCCCATGTAGGGATCAAGGGCGCGGGCGTCGCTGCCGAAGACATGATGTGAGGTTGGCGTGGTGAGCGACGATGGCGGGTTCCCACGCCTGCTTGCCAAAGCCCAAGCCGGTGACAACGCTGCGATGCGGTCGCTGTTCCTCGAGCTGCACCCACGACTCGTGCGGTTCCTGCGCGCCAACGAACCTCGCGTGTGCGACGACCTTGCTGGTGAGGTGTGGATGGCAGTCGCCCGCGGGTTGAGAGAGTTCGAGGGCGATGGGTCTGCGTTCCGGGCCTGGATCTTTTCGATTGCGCGTCGCCGGATCGCCGATCACCGTCGCACGGGTGTTCGCCGGCGCACCGATCCCGTGGAACACAGTCGGCTCGAAGACCGGGCCGCGATCGATGACTCTGAAGCCACCGCCATGGCGCACCTGACTGGGCAGGAAGCCGCGGAACTGATCGTGGCCACACTGCCGCCGGATCAGGCAGAGGTGATTCTGCTGAGAGTCCTGGCCGACCTCGAGGTTGATGTCGTCGCCGAGATCATGGGGCGGTCGGCCAACTGGGTTCGAGTGACGCAGCATCGCGCCCTGCAGCGCTTGACCGACCGTCTCGGATCGAGAATCGATGTAATCAGATGAGCGACTGGGACGATACCGACGGTGTGCTCCACCGCTTCCGGCTGACCGACGCCGACGATCGTCAGCTCGCTGGTGGCCGTGGAGACGACGCGCCGGTCGGCGTGGCCGCACTGCTGGCGGCGCTGCGCGAACCGGGTCGCATCGACGAGTTGGCCGGCACCGAGGAACTGCTGGCGCAGATGACCGACGTGATCAGCAGCGCCCCGGGTGAGGCGGCCGACCATGTTGCCGGGCGGCCGGTGCTGCGACTGGTGACCGGCAAGATCGCGGCGATCGCCGCAGTCACGTTGTTCTCCGCCGGCGCCGCCGCCGCGGCGACAGGCACCCTGCCCGACCCCATCCAACAGCGTGTTGCCAACACCTTTGCGCACGTGGGCATCGACCTCGACCACCCCGCCGGCCAGCCGTCGCCGCCGACCACCACATCCGCGTCGACCACCACCGCGTCGACCACCACGACCGCGTCGACCACCACGACCTCGTCGCCTACCACGACCTCGTCGCCGCCGGCCGTGATCACCGCAGTGCCTGCACCGCTCGCGCCAGCAGGGCCCGACCCCGCGGCGGCGTCAGGCCTGTGCACCGCATATCAGGCGGGTGAAGCCAACGGCCATCGCCTCGACAGCGTGGCCATGCGACAACTGGCCGACGCCGCAGCAGCCGAGCAGCAGACCGTCGACGCGTATTGCACCCAGGTCAGCGGAACGACGGTGCCAGAGACGGATACGACGGGCAGCGAGCACGAGCGGCCCGAAGAACCGGGCAACAGCGGCAGGACACCTTCCGTGACCGCCCCCGGTCGATCCACCGACCACGGCCAGCCGACAGCCCCTGGCCAACCCGCCGACACTGGTCACGGCGGGTCGCAACCAGCAGTCACCGCACCCGGCGCGCCGGAGGATAGTGGCAAGCCCGCCGACTCTGGGTCTGGCAGTGGGAACTCAACCGCGACTGGCTCGTCAAGCTCTGGTCCTGGCATCGCGGCACCCGTGTCGACGCAGACGGCACCGCCGCAGTCGACGCCGTCATCCGGCGATCACGGCAAGCCCTGACGCTCGCTCACCCACGAACTCGTCGTCGACTGGGTGGGCGTCTGCGCGGCGGCAGATCCAGCGAACGGTTGACAGATCGACTGTCTGGTGTTGGGATTCCTGGGGCTGCGCATTTCGCAGCAGCCGATTGCGAGGTGCGGATGACTGTCAAGTACGAACGCTCGGGCTTGTTGCCCAGCGGCGGTCCGCAGCCCGGCACCACGGCGCTCCGCGCCCTGATCTGCGACGAGTTCCAGTGGTGTCCGCGACTGTACTTCTACAACCCTCGAGACACCGCCGGAAACCCGGTCGCACCCGATGGGTCGGGTCGCAAGACATCGCTGTCATTGCACGCCGAGGGTCGCGCCTTCGACGCGATGACGATGAAACTCGACGAGGGTGACCCACTGAAGGACTGGTGCGTACGGAACTTCGAGGCATTGCAGATCCAAGAAGTCATCTGGCAGAAGCGCATCTGGACCTCACGATCAATGGCGTGGAACCCTTTCACAGGAAAAAATCCCCACATCGATCATGTCCACATCGGCCAATCGTGGTTCGGCGCCGGTCATCCCGAAATCGTCCAGACCTTCCGAGACATGCCGACCAACATCACCCGTATCACTCGTCGCACCGGCGACCTGCCACCCGTCGGTGTTGCCGCAACCTTGGCGGCCAACGAGTTCCTGCGGTGGGACGAGGCGCGCACCAGTGACGACCTGCGATTTGCCTTCGTCCACCAGGCCGACGGAAACATCGTGCTCTACGACGACCAGGTTCGTCCGTTGTGGTCGAACGGGACAGTCGGTCTCGACAGCGAGCTGTTGATCATGCAGGACGACGGCAACCTCGTGTTGTACGCCACCGACGGATCGGTCTTGTGGCACAGCAACACAGCCGGGAATCCGGGCGCACAGTTGGAGGTACGCACCTCAGGTCACGTCGAGATCGTCGATTCGCATCGACGCGCCCTGTTCACGAAACCGTGATGCGGCACTCGGAAACCAGATCGATGAGCGACGGCTGACCGTCGTTCGCTGAGAGCGGTCGACTGGACAGTTTCTGCACAACTCGTCGCTGGACGCTCGGGGGGACTCGGCGTATAACGAGGATTCTCATCCTCAAAAGCCGAACGGGTGGTGAGCCATGCCGCCGTATCTGTCCGTCCCGAGTCCGCCGTGAGCGCGACTCCCCCATACCGCTTGTCCGGGGCCTTCTTCGAGCTCTGTGACTGCACCACGATCTGCCCGTGTTGGGTGGGCCAGTTGCCGGACGACGCGCGGTGCACCGGTGCGTTCGCGTGGTCGATCGAGAACGGCACGATCGGCAACCTCGATGTCGAGGGGCGATCAGTCGTCAGCGTGTCGTTCCACACCGGGCACCGCAACACGGGCGGGCAGGAGGTGTACGTGTTCATCGACGATGGGGCCGACGACGCGCAGTACGACCAACTGTTGGCGACCTTCACGGGACGCAATGCTGGTCCGCTGGGCGAACTCGCGCGGTTGATGGGCGTGCTGCGCGGACACGAACGCGCACCGATCCAGTTGGCGTCGACCGGCAACTACCTGACCGTCACCGTCGGCCGGGTCGTCAGCGGCGATGCCGAGGTGGTGCGCGGCGGCGATGGCGAGGTGACGCAGCTGGTACACGGACAGCTCAGCGAGGTGTTGGGCACGCCTGCCGAGGTCGCCCGCAGTTCGGCATTTCGTATCGATCTGGGCGTTCGCAACCTGTCGATCGAGGTCAGCGGTCGCGCCGCGATGCGCGGCTCGTTCTCGTACGTCGCCGAGGGGTCCGTCGGATGACCCTGACGAGCATCGACCATCGGCAACACACCAGCGGCGCCACGACCACGATGGTCGCGTCGGCAGTGGGGGCGTCAGCAGTCGCCGCGTTGACGATCCTGGTCTGGTGGTCGGGATCGCCATCGGGGAGATATCTCGACCACGCAGGTACCGACCATCCGACGGGCCTCCCGATGCTGGCCACGTTCGTCGCCGCGTGGTTGCTGATGACGGTGGCCAGCATGTTGCCGACCGCGCTGCCACTGCTGACTTCGTTCCGCTGCGTCGTGGCCGGTCGCCGTGGCGCTGCGGGGCTCGTTGCTGTGGTCGTGGGCGGATTCCTGATCGTCTGGACCTTGGCCGGGGTGGCAATGGCCAGCATCGATCTGGCGGTTCACCAACTGGTGGAACGCACTGCCCTCGGCCGACACACGTGGCTGATCGCGGTCGGCGCGCTGACGCTGGCCGGCACCTATCAGCTGACACCCCTGGCCATGCGCTGCCTGCACGCGTGTCGCTCGCCGCTGGGATTTCTGGGACGGCATTGGACAGGCGCGCCCGACGTCCGACGCCAATCGTTGACGATCGGGTTGGACTACGGACTTTCGTGTCTGGGCTGCTGCGCAGGACTGATGGCCGTGATGTTTGCCGTGGGGATGGCAAATCCGTGGTGGATGGTGGGGCTGGGCGTGGTGAGTGGCGCCGAGAAGATCGCATCGTTCGGCCGTGAGCTGGCCACGGCAACCGGGGTCGTGCTGTTGGTCGTCGCGGCGATGCTGACCCTTCCGCAGTTGTCGGTGGCCGGCTGATGGCCGCCGATACGCAGGGCGAGTGGCTGCCCGTTCCACCTGGCTTCCAGTTCCCGATACCAACGACCACGCTGTACGACCCGTATGACCGGACACGCACGATCAGCGATACACGGGGCCTGTTCGTGGTGCATGCCGCACTCCTGCGCACCGGCAAGATCCTGTGCTTCTGCGGCCACGTCGAAAGCCTGTACTACGCGCCGATTGCATATCTGTACGACCCGACCGTTCCTGCCGCCACCACCCTCAAGGCGGTACCGATGCCAGCCGGTACCGACCTGTTCTGTTGCCACTTCGTGCAGCTGTACGACGGCCGCGTCCTGGTGATCGGCGGGTCGCAACAAGACGACCTGTCTGCGGCCGCATTGCAGTACCACGGAAGCGAGGGCGCAAGGACCGTCGTCGTCTTCGATCCGACGTCCGAGACGTTCAGCACGCCGCCCGGTGTCAGCCTGGCGCAGGGCCGCTGGTACCCGACCGTCGTGATGCTGGCCGATGGGCGCGCTGCGGTGCTGTCGGGGCGGCGCGAGTCAGGCGCGGCGTCGGTTGCGAACCCGGCGGGTATCGCCGACGCCGTCGAAGTCATCTCGGCCAAGGCCGACAGGCGTACCACGTTGGCCAACACTGGGGCGGCGGCGCCACGCCTGCCGATCTATCCGGGGGCGCACTTGGCACCGGATGGCAAGGTGTACACCACCCACACCACGTGGGGCCAGGAAGTCGCCGAGCCACCCAGCCAGCGTCTGACGCTGACGGCCACCACATCGTCGTGGACCCCGTTGCCCGGCCCGGCGCCGCAACCGGTACAGGCACTGCGCGAAGAGGGCATGAGCGTGCCGCTACCGGTGACCAAGCCTCGCGCCAACACACGCGGCCGCTACCTGATCGTCGGGGGCGGCCAGGCCATCGGCCACAACCCGGCGACCACGGCGAACGGGCCGATACTGCAGGTCGGCGGACCCGCGAACGCCGAATTCACCGGGCATCTCGGAACGGTCAACTTGAAGTCCGCCGAGATCCTGGACACCACGGCCAGCTCGCCCACGTGGACCCAAGTTGCCCCGGGCGCCAGCGGCCCAGCTGCCGGGCCGGGGCTGACCTCCGAGCGGGTGAACTGCCATTGCGTGCTGTTGCCCGACGCGACGATCGCCGTGATGGGTGGCCACAACGCGTACAAGTGGCAGGCCTCGGCGAATGACACCGGCGTCACCGAACAGACCACCACTCCATCGTTGACGGTCGAGTTGTTCAAGCCCGGCGCCGGCTTCACCGTCGGGGCAGCGATGACCTTTCCACGGATGTATCACTCGGTGGCCTTGCTGATGCCCGATGGCCGGGTGTGGATCGCCGGCGGCGCCGACCCCAACGAGAACGAACCGTGGATCTCGTACCCGGCGGGATGGAAAGGGCGACGGTACGACGGACGCACGACCCCCGGAACTCCGGGACCGTTCCCGGCGGGACCGCGCAAGAACGGCCAGCCGGGCTCTGGCGCGGTCATGAACCGGAAGGACTACCAGATCTATAGGCCTCCGTACCTGTGCAAGGGTCTGCCGCAGCCCACGATCACCAGCATCACGCCGGGCAGCCAGGTGCTGTACGGGGCGACGTTCACCATCACCTCACCGCAGGCCGCGTCCATCGCCCACGTCGCCATCATGCGCCCGGGCGCAGCCACCCACCACACCGACAGCGAGCAGCGCTACATCGAGCTGGACGCCGCTCCGGCCGTCGGGAACAACATCACGGTCACGATGGTGGATGCGACCGAGGCCAACGTGGTGACGCCCGGCTACTACATGGTCTGGATCATCGACAACCAGGGCATCCCGTGTGCCAATGCGAAGTTCATCCAGGTGACGTATCCGCCGCCGTGGCCCGATCCCCCGAACGACGCCATCGAGAGTTGGCCGTGCATCATCGCCACCGTGTCGCTGGGTTCGGCATCTGCTCCGGATGTCATCTACCTGCGTTCGTTGCGCGACGAGCTTGCGGCCACCGGCACGTTGGGCCGACGCTTCATCGACGCAGTGAACGCTCTGTACTACTCGTTCAGCCCACGAACCGCGAGATACCTCCAGCGCCACTCGCGCTGGCGGGCGGCGGTGCGCGACGTGGTGGTGGTGCCGGGCACCAGATGCATCCGCGGCGCCCGCCGGCTGGTCGACCGCCTGCCGTGGCGCGGGGCCCGTACACCAGCACTGATCGCGGCGCTGACGATCGAAGGATTGATGGCCGTGGCGCTGTCGCCGCTGGTAGCACTTGCGCTGCTGGCCCACGCCGGCCTGAACATCGCCGTGCGAGGTGATCGTGGCTGAGCCGGGAACGCTCGAACAGATCGCGCTGATCCTCGCGCAGTCGTTCGAACCGCTGACCGAGCAGCTGCAACCCGATCGCGCGCTCGGTCTGCTGAGCCAGCTCGGTCTCAGCCTGCCGGCGAACTCTCTTTCTCCACAGCTGCGATCGGCACTGGGCTCGGGCGCCACGGCCGCAGGGGAGCTGCCGGATCTGATCGAAGCGCTGATCGACGCGATCCAGGCCGACGAGGGCGGGCTGGAGATCGCTGCCAAATCGGTGCCACTGGTGGCCGCACTGATCACCGTCATCGACGCGTTCGCGACCATCGCCGACGAACTCGGCTCGATCAGCCTGCCGGGTCTCAGCCCCGTGGTCCTGACCACGTTCGTGACCGAGTTGCCTGGTCGGCTGTTGGAGCTGTTGGTCGTGGCCAACATTCAGCGGCGACAGCCGACGCTGAGTGCGATCCTGGGGTTGCTCGGGGTCATCGACATCGAGCGCGAGAACGTCGGCTCGACCGATCCGTTCCGACCGGAGATCGATCGCCTGTCCTTGCGGCTGGACCGCATCGGCACGTTCTTCTCGTCCCCCGAGCAGCTGGCCGCAGAGCTGTACGGATGGGGTCAGCCAGGCTTCACCGCCAACAAGCTGCTCGACCGGTTGTACGACCTGCTGTCACGCATCGGCCTGCCGGTCGCACGGGGCATGGTCGACGGGCCGGGCAACCGGCAGAGCATCGAGTTCATGTTGGCCCGCATCGCGGGGACGGCTCCTGGAGTGAACCCGCCGGGTCTCGAGGCCGTGGTGCAACTGGCCGTGGGCGACGGGTTCCAACTGGCATTCCCGATCGCACCGGGCCTGGAGTTCGAGCTGCGCGCACAGGGCGGCATCACCGCATCCGCTGGCGTGCAACTCCAGCCGCCTGCATCGGTGACCGTCATCCCACCCTCGGGCCAAGTGCAGGGCAGCGTGACCGCGGGTCTGGCGCGGGTGCCCGGGCCGAACGAACAGGCCGTGCAACTGTTCGGCGTCGCCGGCGCCACCAGCCTGTCGGCGACTCGACTCGCGCTGGGGACCAAGGCCAAGTTCGGCTGGGATGCGGGTAGTGGCGCAGCGACGGGCGACGTCGGCGTCGAGGGCCGCATCGAGGGCGGACGATTCGTCATCTCGCTGGCCGACGCGGACGGCTTCGTCGGTTCGATCATGAGCGGCTTCGCGCTCGAGTCGAACTTCGACCTCGCATTCGGATGGACCGCCGGCAGCGGGGTGTACTTCAGTGGCAGTGGCGGCCTGGAGATCAAGCTGCCGACACACATCGTGCTTGGTCCCATCGAGATCATGGGCTTGACGTTCCGAATCGGCATCGAGTCGACAGGCCTGCCGATCACGCTCAGTGCCGACATCAAGGGCGAGCTGGGTCCGATGGCAGCCGTGGTCGAAGGCATCGGCGTGCAAGCGACCGTGGGCTTCGCGCAGGGCGGGTCGGGCAACCTCGGACCGGTCGATCTGGGTTTCGCCTTCAAGCCACCGAACGGCGTGGGCCTGTCGCTGGATGTTGGCATCGTCAAGGGCGGTGGATACCTCTTCATCGACACCGCCCGTGGCGAGTACGCGGGCGCGCTGGAGCTGGAGTTCGCGGACTTCCTGTCGCTGCACGCGATCGGGTTCATCACCACCAAGAACCCCGACGGCAGCCCTGGGTTCTCGCTGCTGATCATCATCACGGTCGAGTTCCCCGGCGGTCTGCAGTTGGGCTACGGCTTCACGTTGCTGGGCGTCGGCGGGCTGCTCGGCATCAACCGCACGATGAACCTGCAGGCCCTCATGGAGGGAGTGCGCACCAACGCAGTCGAGTCGGTGATGTTCCCCCACGACGTGGTGGCCAACGCGCCGCGGATCCTGAGTGATCTGCGTGCCTTCTTCCCCGCCAAGCAGGGCACGTTCCTGATCGGTCCGATGATCAAACTGGGTTGGGGTACGCCAACCTTGATCAGCGTGTCGGTGGGCGTGATCATCGAGATCCCCGGCAACATCGCCATCGTCGGCGTGTTGAAGGTCGTGCTGCCGACCGAAGAAGCCGCGCTGCTGAAGCTGCAGGTGAACTTTGCAGGCGCGATCGAGTTCGACAAGAAGCGGCTGTACTTCTTCGCCTCGCTGTACGACTCGCGAATCCTGTTCATGACGTTGGAAGGCGAGATGGGCCTGCTGGTCGCGTGGGGCGACGAGCCAGAGTTCGTGCTGAGCGTCGGTGGCTTCCACCCATCGTTCCAACCACCGCCGCTGCCGTTCCCCAGCCCGAAGCGCATGGTGGTCAGCATCCTCGACACCGACTGGGCACGGATCAGGGTGACGAACTACTTCGCTGTCACCAGCAACACCGTTCAGTTCGGCGCTGGGGCCGAGCTGTTCTTCGGGTTCAGCGCGATCAGCATCGAGGGTCACATCGCCTTCGATGCGTTGTTCCAGTTCTCGCCTTTCTACTTCATCGTCGAGGTGTCCGGATCGGTGTCGCTGAAGGTGTTCGGCATGGGTGTGTTCAGCATCAGGCTGGCGTTCGCGCTCTCGGGCACCTCGCCATGGCGAGCGAAGGGCAGCGGGTCGATCTCGCTGCTGTTCTTCGAAGTCTCTGCCGACTTCGACGAGACCTGGGGCGATCCGAAGGACACCGAGCTGGACCCGGTCGACGTCCTGCCGTTGCTCGGCACCGAGTTGGAGAAGGCCACCTCGTGGCGAGCGCTGCCACCGCCCGGCACGAACCTGTTGGTGTCGTTGCGGCAGCTCGAGGGAGATGCGGACGCGCTCGTCCTGCACCCGGTTGGCACGCTGGAGGTACGCCAACGAGCGGTGCCACTCGACCTGTCGATCGCCAAGATGGGGGCCAACTCGGCACGCGACGCCAACCGGTTCACGATCGCCGTGGTCTCGCCGCAACTGACGAAGCGCAGCGATGTCAGCGAGCCATTCGCGCTGGCGCAGTTCCTCGCTCTCAAAGATGCCGAGAAGCTGTCCAGGCCATCGTTCGAGCGACAGCATGCCGGCATCGAGCTGTCGTCGTCGGGCAGCGCACCTGGCTCGGCGCGCATGACGAGGCGAGTCGTGCGATTCGAGGAGATCATCATCGACAACGAGTTCCGTCGCCATCAGCGGCGGTTCCGGCCGATGGTGGGCCTGCTGTTCGATCACTTCCTCGCTGGCGCCAGCATCGCTCGGAGCGAGCTGTCGTATGCGAAGAAGCAGCAGCTCGATCCGTTCGCACAGAAGGTGATCGCAACGGACGGTGCGTACGTGGTGGCGTCCACCACGGACAACACGATTGCGGCCGGAACGGTTGCGTTCGCCACCGAGTCGGCAGCGCTGGACCACATGGCGACGTTGGCAGCGGACGACCCGAACAACACGGTGGCCTTCCATGTGATCCCCTCGTTCGAGATGTCCGGTGCGGCATGAGCGACGCGCCATGAGGGAGGCAGCGTGAATCCGGTCGGCACGTACTCGTTCCTGCCGTGGTTGCGGCGCGGCCTGTCGACAGCCGCGGCACCCGCAGCTCCGGGCACGGTGCGCGCAACCGTCGCCGTCGACCTGATGCTGCACGGCGACAAGATCGGGGGTGGCGACATCACCCGGCCCGTGCATCGCGACGTCCAGCTGTACGGGCCTGGCGACGTGATCGGGTTCGACTCACGAGCGATCGTGCGTACCGAGCCTCGGCCCTGGATCACCAACTTCGAACCGAACTATCTGGCGTTCGTGGAGTTCTACGACGAGGACCTGCCCTGGCGGTACACGCCGGCCGCGCCCGACGGGCAGCAGCGTCTGGCGCCGTGGCTGACGTTGCTGGTGCTGACCGAGGACGAGTTCGAGGAGGGCAGCGCGCCGGGCAAGCCCCTGCCGTACATCACGGTGTCCGACCCGGGGGTGTTCCCCGATGCAGTTGATCTGTGGGCATGGGCGCACGTCCACGTGAATCGCGGCCTGGACACCGCCGGCGAGATCGTGTCCGACGACATGGCTCAGGTCCTACCGAAGTTCGACGCAGCCATGCACGAGAACCCCGACTTGGGGCTCGCCCGTCTTGTGTGTCCACGCCACCTGATGCCCAGCACCGGATACCACGCCTTCCTCGTCCCGACGTTCGAGTCAGGACGTCTGGCGGGCCTCGGTCGCGATCCGTCGGTGTCACCGTCGGCAACGCACGCAGCGTGGGTCGACTACCCGGCCCGGTCGGGTGAAGAGCCAGGCGCTCACTGTGTCTACCACCGCTGGTACTTCCGAACCGGCACGGTCGGCGACTTCGAGTACCTCGTCCGTCTTCTGCAACCGCGCCTCGTTCCACCGAAGGTCGGCCAGCGCGACATGGACACCCAGCGACCGCTGGTGGGGTTGCCCGGCATCACACCACCGGCACTGCACGGCGTGCTGCGATTGGGCGGAGCGTTGAAGGTGCCCGACACCAATCTCGATCCCACGCAACTGTTGGAGGCACAGCAGTACGAGCAGTGGGACACCCCGTTCCCACACCCGTTCCAGAGTGGCCTGGCCGACCTGATCGGGCTGGCCGACGACTACCTCTCCGGAGCGGCAGGTGACCCCGATCCGGTCATCACCCCTCCGTTGTACGGACAGTGGCATGCGCAGACCAGCCGGCTGCTGGAGGCCACCACGCCGCCCACCTCCGACAACTGGGTGCACGAACTGAACCTCGACCCTCGATTCCGGGTGCCCGCAGGCTTTGGCACGGCAGTGGTGCAGGACCACCAAGAGGAGTACATGACCGCAGCGTGGAACCAGATCGGTGACGTGTTGGAGGCCAACCGCCGGATCCGTTTCGGTCACCTTGCCCGCGAAGTGGCCGGCAGCATGCATCGTCGGCATCTGGCCGCGATGGTCGCCGCCGACCCGGGTCACGTTCTCGAGCTGACGGCGCCGGTGCACAGTCGTGTGCTGCACGACGGCCTCACGGTGGCCAACAGAGCGGCGACCAGCCTGCTGGCCACCGGCCCACTGTCGGCGGCAATGCGGCGAATCACCCGGCCCGGAGCACGCTTGACCCGGGTGGTGGGCAGAGGCCGCGAACGTCCCGATCGACTGCTCGTGAACATCGCCTCTGGCAAGGTGACGGCCGCTCGCCCCAAACGGGCCCCCACCGGCACCACGACGACCGACACGGTCGGCGCGAAGTTCGAGAAGGCTCGTCGCACTGTTGCTTGGCAGCTGCTGGCCGAGGAAGCCGTCGACCCGGACATCGTCGACCGCATGCCGAAGACACCTGGCTTCGAGTTGATCGTGCCGGCCAAGCGAGACGTGCGCCGCTTCGAGCAGGGCGGCGAGGACAACCGCACTGGGGTGAGGTTCAAGAACGGGATGCGCGGCAACGCCGAACTGTTCCGCGCTTCCTCGGAGGCAGCGTACGAAACGGCCCGAGAGCCCTTGGACGTTCATGGTCTGGCAGCCCACGCGATCGAACAGTTGCATCCAGATCGCACCATTCCGCGGCGAGTCCTGGCCGGCCTCAATGTGCCCGACCGCTTCCGTCCGCTGGTGATCGAGCAGTTCCGCGAAGTGATGGCCTATCCCGAGATCGACGTGCCGATGTACAAGCCGTTGACGAATCGATCGGCCGAGCTGTTCGTCCCGAACCTGAACCTGATTCCACCCGACACCATCACGTTGCTCGAGACCAACCAGCGGTTCATCGAGTCGTACATGGTCGGTCTGAACCATGAGATGGCGCGCGAATTGCTGTGGCGCGAATACCCCACCGACCAGCAGGGCAGCTACTTCCGTCAGTTCTGGGACCCGACGCCACAGCTCTCGACACCGGGTGAGACCGCAGAGCATCGCCGCGAACGATTGCGCGACATCCCACCGCTGCACCACTGGTCGCTCACGTCGGCTCTCGGCAGTCACGACCACCGCGAAGCAGCGCCCGGCAGCGCCGAGGAGGAACTGGTGCTGGTGATCCGTGGCGAGTTGTTGAAGCGGTACCCGACCGCGGTCATCTACGCCCAGCGCGCCAAGTGGGGCGAGACACCGAACGGCACCATCGACATCCACACCGAACGGGAGTTGGTCGACCTGACCGAGCCCGAAGAGCTCGCACCACCTGCCGACAAGTTGCGCACGCCGTTGTACGAGGCCAAGGTCGACCCCGACATCTACTTCTTCGGCTTCGATCTCACGGCAGAGGACGCGCGTGGCGACGACCCCACGACGGTCGACCCCGACGCAGGTTGGTTCTTCGTGATCCGCGAGCGTCCTGGCGAACCTCGCTTCGGCCTGGACATCGAGCGAACGGGGGGCCTGAACGTGTGGAACGACTTGGCATGGGACGATGTCGCACCGTCTCCGGCAACGTTCATCCCCGTGAGTGCGGGCGCTCCTGGCCGCATCCTGACCAAGCCCCTCGACCCACCCGACGGCGAGAAGCTGGACCAATGGAACGACGACAAAGCACTGCACTGGGGGTCTGACCTGCGCTCGTCCGAGGTCGCATACATCCTGTATCAAGCACCCGTTCTGGTGGCCGTGCACGCGCAGGAGATGTTGGGTCATGGCTGACCTGCGCAGCACCTACGACGAGGTGCAACGACGGGCTGCCCAACTGGCCGAGCATCGACGCCTTCGTGTCGAGCGCAACACCGAGCGGTCCAGGCTGCAACGAGAACTGAGCGACGCGACGCGGGCGATCGATCCGCGCGACGAGGACGCCGCAGCCAAGATCCGGCAACTGGACGATCGCATCGCCGAGGCCACGAAGTCCATCGATGCTCTGGCCGACGACATCCGCACGATGAGCAAGGAGTTGCGTGGGTCCTTGACCGAGTTCGGCTCGTTCGCCGATCCGGTGAAGCAGGCGCCGCAACTCGACGCGGGCACACCGCTGCTGCTGATGCCCCTCCGTCTCGAAACACGATTCCTGAACAAGGATCTGTTGGTTCGCGTGTATCCCGATCAATGGGCGGTCGATTCCTACGATCCTGCGCTGAGCGAGCAGGAGGTCAAGAACGTCCGCCGGTTCTGGGCGAGTTGGTTCCGTGCCGGCGGCGACGACGGGATGCGCCGCGCGGCGTGGCGTGCGTTGGTTGCCAGCCATGGCAGCGGTCGTGCCGAATGGTCAATTGCTCAGCACCGACCTGTGGACGCAGATGACGAGCCGGTTCGGACCTCGCCCGGCGAAGTCATCCTCATCGTCGCCACCGACGCCACCTTGACACCGGCCGAGCGAACTGCAGCAGCGACGTTCTGGCAAGCCGTCTGGCGCGCGGGAGGCGATCCGGATGGCACCGCACGCGACGCATTGGTCGGCGCCATCGGCGATGACCGGGCTGTGGTCGTGGTGAATGCACCACCGGCCACGCTGGCAGACCGACCCGAAGGCATCGACCCGCAGACCGCCACTGTGACCGTGGCGTTCTGCGTCTTCCCCGAGGTCGTCGAAGGTGACACGTCGGCAACCTCCTGGACGACCCCCGCACGCGTGTACGTCCTGCCCGACCGCTTCGTGCTGCTGGGTTTTCAGGGCGACAGCGAGGTGCTGCACGTCGCCGGCAAACCGATTCCGCCCGAGTTGGCAGTCGGTCCCGATCCGGCTGCGGGCCCGAGCGAGCAGTTCGCCGTGGTCGACGGAGATCTGGTCGTTCCGGACGACCTGCGCTGGATGGTCGACTTCGAGGAAGCGGTCGAGGTGGGCATGGCCGTGCGCGTCCCCCTCACTGCCGAGCTCGGTCGAGGTTTCGATCAGTTGATGGTGTTGGGACTGCGCACCGCGGCCACGCCCGACGAAGATCAAGCCACGCTCGAGACGTTGCTGCTGCACCACCGGCGCAGCCGGTCGGGCCTGTCGGTCGTGCGCCAGGGCACGCCGACGAACAACACGGAGGGGCTGCCCGCGGGGTTGGATCGGCTGGACGATTCGGACGCAAGCTACGACGTGGTGTTCACCGGCGCAGCTGGCCTGCTGAACGAGCCGACCTGGTCGTCGAAGCAGGATGGGCAATGGTTGGCCGAGTGTCTGGGCATCGATCCGGCGGTGATCGATGGCGTCACCGGCGCTGGCATGACCGATCAGGCCGAGGCGCGAGCGATGAACGCAGCGCTGTGGCCCGCAACGCTGGGCTACTTCTTGGACACCATGATGCATCCGGTGCTCGATGACAATGACATCGAACACGCGCGCGACTTCTTCATCGGCCACGTCAGCGGTCGTGGCCCCATTCCCGCATTGCGCATCGGACGTCAGCCGTACGGTGTGCTGCCGATCACAACGCTCTCGAGGATGCGATTCCACAGCCGGCGCCGAGACGAACCGCCGGCCGCCGACGCGCGGATGCTGGGCGTGTTGCACCACTTGCTGCTGCAGGTCGCGCTCGATTGGTCGACCATGGCCGAGACGGTGCCCCACGTGCACGCCGGCACCGAACCGCATCAGACGCTGCTGGACGTCGTGGCGCTGCACCCGGCGTCGGTCGAGTTCCACCAGCGCTACGCCGAGTCGATCGACGACATCTTCAACCAGTTCGCCTTCGAAGGCTTCAGCGCAGAGTTCTTCTCCATCTGGCAGGCGCTCGGCTCGATGTTGGCCGGACGGCAACTGCTCAGCGAATTGGGCTACGCGGGAGCCGACTCGCCCGACATCCTCGGCAAGCTGTTCCACGGGGCGCAGCACCGTTTGCACGGCCCGGTCGTGGACGATCGTCCGCTGTCGGAAACGGCGCTCGTGCGCGCATATTGCGACGACGGGCGCAACTATCTGCAGTGGCTCGTCGATGCAGCCAGCTCGTCGCTGGAGGACCTGCGCAAGGAGCAAGGGTTCACCGGCGGAATCGAGCCGACCGCACTGCTGTACATCTTGTTGCGACACGGGCTGCTGTTGTCGTGGTGGGACACTGCCTCGCGACTACGCCTCGATGCCGAGATGATCACGCCCGAACAGTTCCGCGCATCGCATGCCGAGCCAGCGTTCGTGCACATCGCCGGCGACGGGCCGACGGAGAGTCGATGGGCCGACCTGTACGGACCCGCGGCGAAGATCACCGGCAACGAATCGAGATCGCTGCACGAGTTGATCCCGGGCATGTTCGATCGGCAGCCGGCACGTCATCTGGTCGAGACGATCGCTGCCATCAAACGATTGACCGACCTACCCACCAGCCGACTCGAACGTCTGCTGGCCGAACACCTCGACTGCTGCAGCCATCGCGCCGACGCCTGGTTGGGCGCGCTGATCACCAGGCGTCTGCTGGACATGCGCGGCGTGCACGCCACCGACTCCGCGGCCACGCCCGTGAAGCCGAGACGCGGCGTGCACCTGGGCGCCTTCGGATGGTTGGAGGAGGTGCGTCCCGAAGGGCGAATCCTCGAGCCGGTCGAACTTTCCGAGGCAATGACAAAGGTGTTCGCCCGACCGGCGGACGGCCCGGTGTTGCGCGATCGCTCGAACGGCGGTCACGTCCACGCCCCCTCACTGGACCACGGGGCGACCGCTGCCATTCTGCGCAGCGGGTTCATGGCCAACGCCACCCCTGCCCATCCCGACACGATGGCGGTGAACCTGTCATCGGAGCGAATGCGGCTGGCGGTGTCGGTCCTGCAGGGTCTGCGCAACGGTCAGAACCTAGGAGCGCTGCTGGGGTATCGCTTCGAGCGCGGTCTGCACGACCGTCACGGTTTGGCCGAGGTCGATTCGTTCATCCATCCGCTGCGGTTGAAGTTCCCATCGTCTGGCGATCGTGACGGGCGCCTGGCCATCGATGGACTGGACCTGGTGCGTCACATGCAGACCACGGGTAGCCGCAACTACCCGTTCGGCCTGGCCGGCCTACCCTCACCCAGCACCGCCCAACAACAGGCGATCGATCTCGAGGCAGCGCGGTTGATCGACGTGAACGACGCCGTCGCCGATCTGGTGCTGGCCGAGGGTGTGCATCAGGCGGTGCTCGGCAACTTCGAACGCGTGGCTGCAACGCTGGATGCTGTTGGGCGCGGCGGATTCCCCACCGAGCCCGCCGTGCTCGAATCGCCCCGATCCGGCAGCACGTTGACGCACCGGATGGGAATCCACCTGCGCGCCGGGCTGAACCATCTGGTGTCACCTGTGGCCGGCGTGGCGCCGACACCGCGATCGATGGCCGAGCCGGCGGTGAACGAGTTCGTCGCGTCGATGTTGCCGCCACCGGCAGACGTGCTGGCGATGGTTCGTTGGACCACCGCAGACGGTGTCGGCCACGAGCGGACGGTCAGCCAAGCCGACATCGGCCTGCAGCCGATCGACTTGGTGCACCTGTTGCGCCTCCAGAGTCAGGCGGCGCTGGGTGAGCTGGATCAGCGCATCGTCCGTCACGTCGAGCAGACGGACATCCTTCGGCCCGACACCGTCGTGACGGTGGCCTTCACCGAACCGGTCCCCGGCGCCGTGACCTTCTTCGAGTTGGCTCCACTGGTCGCTGGGTTGCGCAGCGTCGTCACACGCTCGCGCCCACTGCGACCCACCGACGTTGTCCCGACCGCCGATGCCAGCGGCACCGGCGAGAACATCCACGCCGACCGGGCACGCCCTGCCGCAGTCTTGGACGCACTCGACGCACTGGACGTCGACCTTGCGTCGCAGTTGACAGCGCTCGGGGCGATCACGGTCGACCCCGTCGGACAGCGAGCCCAGATGGTCACGTCCATCGACGACCTGGTCGACGATGTGATCGACCTGCTGGACCGGGCCGCGAGGTTCGGACTGCCCAGCACCGGCTGGGGCGACATCGATCAACGCCGCACCGACACCTTCGCGACGGTGGTGCGGCTCGCCGGTGCGGTGTCGGCCCGATGGAGCGTGCGACTGGCGTCGGCCGTTGCTCTGCTTGGTCGCGATGACCTGTTGCCATCCACCGCCACCGACGAGGAACGGGTCCGCACCCTGCTGTTGGCCGAGCGCGAACTGACAGTCACACCCACCACGCCGGTTCCCACCGACGCGACGATGTTCCGGTCGTCCATCGACGCGCTGCGCACAGCCTTCGCCACCGAGTTGTCAGCCGTGGATGCGGTCGGGCCGGCCAGTGCCACGTTGCACGAGGCGATTGCCGCAGCCGACGACATCAGCGACCTGATGCCGTACGACGCCTCACCCTTCGGCATCGAGGAGATTGATGGCGCAGTGGCCGACCTGTGTCGTCATCTCGAAGTGCGGCTGTCAGCGGTGATCGCCGAAGTGCAGCGACGTCGAGCCAGTGCCACACAGGCGCTCGCAGCGCACGATGCCGCCACGACGGGGCCAGCGCGGGTCGAGGCATTGACCACTGCCGTGCATGCGCTGTTAGGAGACGATGGACTGTTCGTGCCCGAGTTCACCGTCACCAGCACGCAAGGTGCCGAGTGGACAGCCGCGCTGGCATGGAGTCGCACCGGCATCTTGTCCGCGCATCTCGCGGCAACTCGCGATTTTCCGGTGGACGACTGGCTGCACGGGGTCGCCCGCGTACGCGAGAAGGTGCGCGAGTTCGAGCAGGCGAGCGTGCTGGCCTCGACACTCGGGCGGTCCGAGCCAGAGCTCAGGCCGATGCAACTGCCGCACCGGGCCGAGCCATGGTTCGGCCTGGAGTGGCCCGACACGGTCACTCTCACCGGTGAGCGGCTGCTGTACACGGCCCACTATCCGTCGGCGTTCGACGCAACCACTGCACAAGTCGGGTTGTTGCTGGACGAGTGGGTCGAGGTGATCCCGAGCGATGTGACGACGACCGGTCTGGTGTTCCACCACGACAGTCCAGACTCGGAGCCACCGCAGGTCATGCTGCTGGTGGTACCTGCAGATCCCGACACCGATTGGACGTGGGAAGAGATGGTCACGTCGGTCAGAGGTGCCTTCGCGCTCGCCCGCTTGCGGGCGGTCGAACCCGACCGAATGGCCGAGACGCGGTACGCAGCCTTCCTGCCCGCCACGGTCTCGTCGGCCACGGTGCGCGGATTGTCGATCTCGGCGAACCTCGCTCGCAACAACAAGCTCTTCGAGCACATGAAGGTCGAACATGCCTGACGCACTCCTGATCGACAACATGAAGCTAGAGCTGCTCGAGCGGCGGATGCCGATGCTGACAGTGTGGAACCGGTTGGAAGGTCGTCCACGATCTGTCGACTTCACTCGTGCGCTACGCGTCGAGGTGCGTGACGCGCTGTGGATGCTCACGCGCCAATGGCAGCTGGGTGAGCTGCACGGCGACGATGCTGGATCGCCCGTGATGGCCAAGGTGCAGATGTCGCAAGCCGAACTGAACGGTTACCAGGCGCGCGACACGACACCGGTGGCGATCGACCCGTCGTTGCCGCTGGAAACGGTTGTGGAGCGCCGGCCACTCGAGATGATGCGCGCCGGCGGCTTGGGAGGCATCGATCTGCGCCTCGTCATCGGGCGCCGATTCCTGAAGTGGGTTCCGGCGCCGTACCGCGTTGCGCTCGTTGGTCAATGGGCGTTCGCGGCACCCGATCCCGACGATCCTGCCGACACCGATCTGGTGGCACACCTCGAGGTGTGGGCCACGCTGCGGTCGATCGCGGGTCGGGCGTTGGACGGCTATCGCCTCTACGAGCACCTTGTCGCTGCGCCGGGCAACACACCGTGGGGTTCAGTGCCGATCCTCGAAGCAGACAAGTCCGCTCTGATCGATGCGGGCTCGCGACTGGTCAGCTGGGTCGACAACATGTTCCAGACGCCTGGCGACGACAGCGCGTGGGACCCGGCGCACCTCGAGCATCGATTTGCCGTGACTGCTGCCGTCGACAACGGGGACAAGCGGCTGGTCGCCGACGAGTATCCGGGCGGAAGGCTGGATTGGACGTCGTTCTCCATCGATCCGTCGGGTGCAGACGGCTCGGGAAAGCTCGCCGATCCCATCAGCGTCATTCCAACCAACACACGATTCGATGGAATGCCCGATCCGCGGTGGTGGGCCTTCGAGGACGGCCGCACCAACCTGGGCGATGTCCGCGCCGACACCACCGATCTCGCTCGGTTGCTGTTCATCGAGTTCGCACTCACCTACAGCAACGATTGGTTCACCATTCCCGTCGAGCTACCCGTCGGTCGCCTCGCGAAGGTCGAGGGCCTGGTGGTGACGAACGTGTTCGGCGAACGGCTGTGGATCGAACCCGCCGGCCGTGGGCTGGACGACGACTGGAGCCGATGGTCGATGTTCGGCTTGGACATCCGCGGCACCGATCCACTGCCAGCCGATACGTCACTGTTCCTGCCTGCAACGGTGCCACACCAGTCCGAGAGCCTGCCGCTGGAGGACGTGGTCTTGATGCGCGACGAGATCGCCAACCTCGTGTGGGGAATCGAACGGGTCGTGCCATTGGCGACAGGGGTCGGACGCCGAGGCAGCGAGGTCGCCGACGAGGCACTTGCCCATCGACGCCAGCTGGCCTCGCCAGGCGGCACGACACCTGCACCCGATGCTGCGGCGTCCGTGTCGTATCGGGTGATGACCTCCGTGCCCGAACACTGGATCCCGTTCGTGGCCATGCACGTCCCCGGTGATGTGCGCGAAACGCAGTTGCAGCGAGCGGCCATGCCCAGACTGCTCGAAGGCACCACTGTCGTCGACAAGGTTCGGCCGCGCACCACACTGCTGCGCCACGGCCTGGATCTACCGCTCGCTCAGCCGTACTTCGTCGCCGAGGAGGAGGTACCGCGCTCGGGTACCCAGGTCTCGATCAGCTACCAGCGCACGCGTTGGCGCCAGGGCGCAACGGTTCTGTGGTTGGCCGCCCGCCGGCAGACTGGTCGCGGCGAGCAATCCAGCGGTTTGGCCTTCGACCAGCTCGAACCGACCCCTCCGGCACCGAGCTGAGCGTCAGGCGAGTTCGTCCAGCAGGCGTGAGGCGGTTGCGGCCAGCAGTGGCAGACGCTCGGCGATGGTCTCCATCCGCGGGTCGGTGCTCTCTCCGCGCTCCCAGCGCCGATGCAGTTGTTGGATGACGACGCCCGTCTTCCATTGTGCGAACGCCTCGTACCAGCGGGCCGTCGACGTGTCGATACCGGTGCGCCGGGCATAGTGCTCAGTGATCTCGTGCCGGGTGGGCAGGCCCATGTCGGTCAGCCCCTGATGGCTGACGCGACCTGCGTTCGGTGGATCTGACGGATCGGGCCAATAGTTCAACAGGGTGCCCAGATCGACCAGCGGTTCGCCGAGGGTCGTCATGTCCCAATCGAAGATCGTCTGGACACGATCGGGATCGCTGGGATCGAACTGGCAGTTGTCGAGCTTCAGGTCGTTGTGCACGAACGACACTCGGGTGGGCGTTGGCATCGTGTCGGCCAGACGAGCGGGCACGGTGTCCATTTCGGCCGGGCCGTGGTCGGGCCGCACCAGATCCCAGCGCGTGTGCCATCCCGACACCTGCCGCTGAACGAATCCATCGGGACGGCCAAGCGTGGACAGGTCGACCGCGACGGGGTCCAGCAGATGCAGATCGGCCATGGCATCGACGAGCGCAAAT
>JANNFQ010000318.1:0-7467 GCA_031380045.1 Acidimicrobiaceae bacterium | reverse complement strand
TGACACCTCGGATGCGTACGGCACCGACGCCAGCGCCGAGCGCAATGGCGAGAAGCGCAAGAAGGACCGGGTCCTTGGCGAGCAGGTCAATGACAGCCCGATCCTAGCCAGACCTCTGTGCCCTGAGATCCGACCGCATGTCGTCAGAGGTGACGCTGTGTGGTCAGAGGTTTCGCCATGCTCGTCGGACTGCGTCGATGGTTGCCTGCTCGTCGGCGCCGAGTTGCCGAGCGATCACGATCAGCGATTCCGCAGCAGAGTTCAGTCCGACGGTTCGTTCACGCACGGTCGCCTTGGTCATCTCGAGCACGAAGCTGCCCTTGCGACCGTTCATCGCGATCACGGTGTCGGATTCCAGCAGTTCGTAGGCGCGTTCGATGGTGCCCTTGGCGAGGCCGAGATCGGCAGCAAGCTGACGGATGGTGGGCAATCTGGTTCCGGCCTGCAGCGTGCCCGCCGAAACCATTCGCTTGATCTGTTCGCGCACCTGCTCGTAGACGGGAAGCGCCCGATCGGGGTCGATGGAGAGGATCACGTCAGTACGGACTCGCGTCGTTCGGTCAGCAGGAAATCGAGGCCCAGCCGGCGGTTGTGCCACCACAGGTACAGCGAGTACAGCCAGGCAGCCGCCCCGAGCAGTCGCCCGGCCTGACCGAGCGCAGGCATCAACGAGTAGCAGCCACGTGCGACCAGTGCCAACGCGAAGAACGTGGCTGGCCTGGCCAGGCCCCGGCCGATGGCGAGTTCGCGGGCAAGGTCATCGGCGCGGGTCAGCTTGTCCGACACAGCAGGCCGGGGGCGGGTGGCGACGCGCGTTTGTGCCAGGCGGGCCACACCCAACGAACCGACTGCGCCCAGGCCCCACCAGGTCGCTGCCCGGACGTCGTCGGCGACGAGGCCGGCCACTGCGACCGCGCCAGCGGCGAGTGCGGTGCCGGCCATTCGCCGAGCGTCCTGGCGCATCAGATAGTCGCCGACCGAGCGCACATCAAGCCGCGCCGTGCGCGTGCCGACTCGTGGCCTGATGTGGTGCAGTTCGGCCAACATCGCCCCAACGGCGATGCCGCCGGTTCCCACGAGCAGCAGATCGCCGTGCATCTGCGTACCGAGCACCCACACCAGACTTCCGGAGAACCCGCCGACGAACCGCGCCCAACGCGCCCGCCCAAGCCATCGGGCCAGTAGCCGCTGCTGATCGGGGTCGACGGCCAGGTGCTGAGCGATCTGTGACGCCTCGCCGTCGAAGCCGGCGAACTGCAGTGCGTAGTTGACGACGACGAACAGGGTCAAAGCCGACACGATCGTCAGCAACACCATGGTGGTGACATTCGATGTTCCTGCGTCGTCACCGGTGCGAGCGACGAGCACGACCGGTGTCGCAATGGCGACGAGTGCCACAGGAACAACCGCGCGACGTGAGAGCAGTCGTCTCCAACCGGTTGCAGACGTCATGCCGAGGTCTCGCTTGACTGTCTCATTGTCATAAGACAATATGACAAAGTGTCAACCAACACAAGAGGCTGTCCGATGCAACCGCACCTGAGGCGACACCCATGAAGGATCGCGACATCATCGATCCGATCGACGCGCTGATCCCTCCTTCTCGTCCATGGTGGGTGCGGCTGCTCGTCGGCGTTGCGATCGTCTCGATCATTGGCCTCGGCGCCGGGCTGTGGGGCTTCGGCTATGTGTATCCGCAACCGGATTGCTGTGGTAGTGGATCGGGCAGCGCCGACATGGCGCTGGCCGCCGACGGCCACGCGGTCACCGTGACCGCATTCATGTTCAACTCCAGTGGACGGGATCTGCGCATTTCCAGGGCCACCGCCAACCTTCCCGGCGCGACGGTGTTGGGCATCGCCATGCTCGACAGGAGCAACAGCACCTTTCCGATCGGTCGGACCGAAGCACTTCCCGCTGTGGTGGACGGCAGGACGTCGCGCAGCCTGGTGATCACCTTCGTGCCCACGACGTGCCAGGACGATCCAAAACCCTGGGGTAGCGTCCAGGTCCACCTCGACGTCGTGAACGAGTGGTGGCCGTCGTTCGGTCGCACGTACACCATCGCCGACCCGGTCGTCGACCACAGCCAGCACACGCTGTCGGTGTGGTCTCCCGACCAGGCGGGAAGCGCGATGCCGACCACACCACTGGCCGCAGCCTGCGCGCTGCTGGGCCGCTCCTCCAACTGAGCGACATCGCTTCGTCAGCATCTGATCGAATCGGTGAGGGAGGGATCGATGATGCCCTGTGATGGGAACATGTCGATCGCCGGCAGGGTGGCCTGCGAACATGCGGGTCATGTCGGTGACGGGTGGTGTTCGAATGGCGCTGGCGCGGCTGGACGAGGTGTCGCATCTGGGTTCTGTCGTCGCGCGTGACGATCAGGCAGCCCTGGCCGCAGCTGCCGAGCTGGATCGAGCGGGCGCGCTAGGCCCGCTGCACGGTGTGCCGCTGACGGTGAAGGACTGGATCGACGTCGCCGGGTTGCCCTGCGAGGGCGAGATGCGCGAGCGCAGCGGCCGGCTGCCGGCGCGCGACGCCACCGTCGTTGCGCGCCTGCGCGCCGCCGGAGCTGTCGTGGTCGCCAAGACGCAGCCCGGTGCGCACCACCCGGTTCATGGGCAGTGTCATCATCCGTTGGATCGAGATCGCTCGCCGGGGGGCTCGTCCAGTGGTGAGGCGGCGCTGATCGGCGCCGGCGCCTCGGTGTTGGGCATCGGCAGCGACTCGGGCGGCAGCATCCGCCTGCCTGCCGCCTGGTGCGGGGTGGCTGGCTTGAAGCCGTCGTTCGGGCTGGTGCCCGACACGGGGCACTTTCCGAGAGTGGGCCCGCGCTTCGACGGTCGAACGGTGATCGGGCCGATGGCCACCCACGTCGACGATCTGCTGGTTCCACTGCGGGTCATGGCAGGCCCCGATGGAATCGATGCCGGTTGTGTCCCCGTAGTGATCGGCGACCCGGCCACTGTCGAAGCGTTCGGCATCAGAGTGGCGCTGATCGAAGGCGAAGGTCGTTGGCGGCCGGCCGATTCGACGCTGGCTGCAGTGCGCCGTGCTGCGGCGGCATTGGTGGCCCGTGGGGCGGTGATGATCGAGGATGGCTTGCCCGCTCATCTCGATCAGTCGCTCGAGATCACGCAGCAGTACTGGGGTCGCCGTTCGCTGAGCGGCATCGACATCGATCGGCACCTGTTCCTGTGGGACCGCCTGGTCGGCCGGATGACGCGTGCGGCCTCGACCTTCGATGTCGTGATCGGCCCGGTGGTGGCCGACGTCGCACCGCTGGCCCGACCCATCACCGGCGAGGACTACGTGTTCATGCTGCCGTACAGCCTGGCGGGCTGGCCGGCGGTCAGCGTTCCGGTCGGCAACGACCACGCGACCGGCATGCCGTTGGCCGTTCAGGTCGCAGCGCCGCGTTGGAACGACCATGTCGCGCTGGCCGTGGGCAGTTGGCTGCAGCATGACCTGGTGACGTGACCACGACGTGGCTGCGACGTAACGGCGAAGTGACTGCGCCATCGGCGGGCAGACGCGCGCGGTACCGTCGCTGAACGGGGTGGGATTCGTCCGACGATGGAGGTGTGCGTGTCACAGCGAGTGATCATCACGGCGGCCGCGGCAGGCATCGGTCGTTCCATTGCCGCGGCGTTCGTCGCAGGCGGGGCACGGGTGCACATCTGTGATGTCGACACGAACGCGCTCGCAGATTTTCGTCTGGCCTTCCCCTCGGCGACAGCGACCGAAGTGGACCTGCGAGACGCCTCGGCCATCGACAACTGGATCGTCACGGCGCTGAACGATCTGGGCGGCGTGGATGTGCTGGTGAACAACGCCGGCATCAAGGGGCCGACGGCGTTCGTGGAGGATGTGGAGTTGGCCGAGTGGCGCGACTGCCTGGCAGTGAACTTGGACTCGCACTACGTGTGCGCTCGTCGGGTGGCCGTTGTCATGAAGGCGCAGGGGCTCGGGTCGATCATCAACATGTCGTCGATGGCCGGCAAGGTCGGCTACGGAATGCGCACGCCCTACGCGGCGGCGAAGTGGGCCGTGGTCGGGCTGACCAAGTCACTGGCGATCGAACTCGGGCCGCACGGGGTCCGGTGCAATTGCATCTGTCCTGGATCGGTGCGTGGCGACCGCATCGATCGTGTGATCGAAGCCGAGGCCGAGCAGCGTGGTGTGCCGCCCGCCGTCGTAGCCGCCGAGTACGTCGCCGGCCAGTCGATCAAGCGCTTCGTGGAACCCACCGAGATCGCCGACCTGTGTGTCTTCCTGGCTTCGTCGGCTGCCTCGATGATCACGGGTCAGGCCATCGGCTTGGACGGTCATACCGAGACGTATCACATCTCCTCGGGCTGACGACCCGCGTTCGTATGCGTGGCGTACTTCCACATGCTCACGACTGGAACGATGCGGCGTCTTGGTCGTCGGACCGGGTGAGGGAGTGGGTGAGGGAGTGGGTGAGGGGTGCCAGTGGTGGGGCATCCGAGCCGCAGTGATAGCAGGGGTGTCGCTGATCGACCGGGGTCGGATCGTCGCCGGTCGCCCTCGCCAGGGTGGTGGCCCGAACATTGGTCCACGCGATCACGGCGCCCAACACCACCAGTCCGGCCGCCCATCGCAGTGCGGTGTGGAACCCGTCGACCAGTTCCGTCGGGCTGACGTCAACACCCGGATCGAAGCCGGCAACCAGTGGCACCGCGGCCACGGCCAACAACCCGCCGACGCGGGCGACCGCGTTGTTCACCCCCGACGCAACGCCCGAGTGTTCGGCATCGGCGGCGGCCAGCACGGTCGCCGTGAGTGGTGCAACCGTCAGCGCCAGCCCGCCGGCGAAGATCAGTACGGCCGGCAGCACGGCTGCGATGTACGAACGGCCTGGTTCGATCCTGATCATCAGGACCAGTCCGCACGCGATGGCCAACGGTCCGATGGTCATCGGCCAGCGCGGGCCGATCTTCTGCGCCAACGCGCCGGCGCGCGCCGAGAAGACCAGCATGATCGCTGTCAAAGGAAACGTCGCTGCGCCGGCCTCGACCGGTGAGTATCCGAGTGCGAGTTGCAGCACCAGACCCAGCATGAAGAACACCATCGCCAGACCCGCGTAGACGAACAGGGTCGTCAGGTTGGTGGCGCTGAACTGACGCGACCTGAAGATCGCCAGCGGCAGCATTGGCGCCCGCTGACGGGCTTCGGCCACCACGAACACGACCAGCGCGACGATGCCCACGATGCCGATCGGCCACGAACGTTCGATGAGACCCCACGTGGTGCCCGCAAGACCGATGGCGCCCAGCAATGCGCCGGGCCAATCGAGCCGGCTGCCGGTAGGTGGCGACCTGGACTCGGGCACGTGGTGGGCGGTGATCCACAGGACCACCGCAGACAACGGCAGGTTCAGCAGGAAGATCCACCGCCACGATGCAACATCGACCAGGTAGCCACCGACGAACGGACCGATTGCGGTGGTGACCCCACCCAGGCCCGACCAGGCGCCGATCGCTCGAGCGCGGTCGTCGGGATGGAACGATGCCTGAATGATGGCCAGACTGCCCGGCGTCAGCAACGCGCCGCCGACGCCCTGCAGCATGCGCGCGACGACCAGCATGGTCACGTTGGGGGCCAGGCCGCACAACAGCGATGCCGCAGCGAACCAGACGACGCCGATACCGAAGATGCGTCGACGCCCGAAGCGGTCGCCCAGCGCACCACCAACCAGTATCAACGAGGCCAGTGTCAACGTGTATCCGTTCAGGACCCACTGCAGTCCCGCGAAGTCAGCGTTCAGATCGGCACCCAACCGTGGCAACGCTACGTTCACGACGGTGGCATCCAGCGAGGCGACACCCGAGCCCAGCACCATTCCCAGCAGGACCCAACGGCCCGCTGCTGTGCCGAACCTGACCGTGGTGCCGGCAGTGGGAATTGGGTGACTTGCGCGGTCTGCGTCCATGCGGCGGCACGATCGTACCGCTGTCGTTCTATGGTGGCGAACGTGACCGAGCGCGCCGCCGCGAACCCCGACGCGAACACGGATCGTTTCTCGGGATTCGCCGATCTGTACGACGCGAATCGCCCGACGGCACCCGAAGCGTTGGGTCCACTGTTGGTCGCCTACGCGGGTGCGCCGGCACCACGGTTCGTCGATCTGGGCAGCGGCACGGGCCTGTCGTCGCGGTGGGCGGCACGTTGGGCCAGCTCGGTGATCGGTATCGAACCCAACCACGACATGCGCGCTCAGGCGGCGTCTCGTCCGACAGCGGGCGTGGAGTATCGCGATGGAACGTCATCAAGCTCAGGGCTGGCGGCCGCCAGCGCCGACGTGGTGCTGGCCGTGCAAGCGATGCATTGGATGGAGCCAGTCTCGACGTTGGCCGAGGTCGCCCGCATCTTGTGCCCCGGTGGCGTGTTCGCTGTTCTGGATGCCGACTGGCCGCCAGTGACCGGAGTTGCCGGGGCCGAGTGTGCGTGGCAGACCTTCCACCGCCGCATACGGGTCTTCGAAGCGCGATTGTCGCGCGGCGAGACCGGCGATCAGTTGCGCCTCGCGATCGACGACAACGATCCCGCCTTGGTCGACGAGGACCTGCGCGATCCCCATCGCAATCGGGCGATGCCCGGCGGAGTGCGATCGTGGTCGAAGTCACAACATCTCGACCGCATCGAGCAGTCGGGGCACTTCGCGTTCGTCCGCGAGGTGGTCTTCGACCAACCAAGTCAGGGTGGGGCCGAACGATTCATCGAACTGATGCACAGTCAGGGCAGCTATCAGGGGCTGCGGCGCGCAGGCTTGAGCGACGACGAGTTGGGCGCAACCGAGTTCGAGCGCCGAGCACGTGATGCCTACGCCAGTGCCGACGCCGGTGTGCTGCCACCGCTGTCGTTCTCGTGGCGGGTGCGTCTGGGCGTGACGCCACAAAGCGCTGCAGGATGACTGGCGTGATCGACCTGCCGCTACATCCGAACTCGCCCGATTGGTTTCGACGCGCGCTCGACGTGCCGTTCAGCGATCACTTCGTCGAGGTGGGTGCGGCCAGGGTGCACTACGCGGCCTGGGGGCAGCCAGGCAGGCGGGGGTTGGTGTTCGTGCACGGCGGCGGAGCGAACGCGCATTGGTGGACGCACATCGCGGCGCGGTTCGCCCGCGAGTTCCGCGTCGTCGCCATCGATCTGACCGGCCACGGCGACAGCGATCACCGCGACGACTATGCGCTGGAGCAGTGGACCGACGAAGTCGTCGCGGTCGCGATACATGCCGGCATTGATGGTCTTCCGGTGGTCGTGGGCCACAGCATGGGCGGCTTCGTCACCATCGCCACGGCCGCGCGGCACGCCGACTCGCTCGCCGGCGTGATCATCTGTGATTCGCCTGTCACCACGCCCGACCCCGAGGTGCAGTCGTTCCATTCGCACGACAGCTTCGGTCGACCGCGTGTCTACGCCACCATCGACGAAGCGCTC
>JANNFQ010000120.1:0-6594 GCA_031380045.1 Acidimicrobiaceae bacterium | reverse complement strand
AATCGGACTGTACCTCACCGATATCGGCAAGGTTTCCTTGCTCAACGCTGAAGAAGAGCGCGAGCTGTCTCGCGTCATCGAAGCCGGCCGCGACGCAGCCGGGCGCTTGGCCAACGGAGAGAAGGGCGCCGCACTGAAGGCAGCCGTCGCTTCGGCCGCCGACGCCAAGGACCGCTTCATCCGCTCGAACCTGCGGCTTGTCGTTTCCATCGCCCGCCGCTATCCCCTGCCGCAGGGCATGGATCTGCTGGACCTCATCCAAGAAGGCAACCTGGGCCTCGAGCACGCGGTCGACAAGTTCGACTGGCGCCGAGGCTTCAAGTTCTCGACCTATGCCACCTTCTGGATCCGCCAGGCCATCGGGCGTGCGCTCGACCAAAAGGCCAGCCTGATCCGCATCCCCGGCGATCGCTCGGCCAGCCTGCGCGCTGCGCTGCGTCAGGCCTCGGGCGACGGCGAAACCCTCGACGTGGGCAATGCCGAACTGCACCGCCTGACCACCCCGGTTTCGTTGGACAAGACCATCGGTGACGACGGCGATGCCACTCTCGGCGACCTGATGGCCAATGGCGACGGCACCCCCGAAGACGCCGTGATGGCCATGGTCGACAGCGACCTGCTGGACGAACTGCTCGGCACCCTCGACAAGCGGGCCCGCTATGCCGTCGAGGCTCGCTTTGGTCTGCTCGACGGCGAGCGCAAGAGCTTCCGTGAAGTGGGCGAGAACCTGGGCGTCACTGCCGAGGCCGCTCGTCGTCTGGTCAGCCGGGCTGTTGCCGGGCTACGCGAAGACGCCGTTCGCATTCTCGCTGCCTGATTTCGGGCTGCTCATCAGCCTCCCAACTCGGTACTCCGATCGACGAGTACGCTCACCTTCCGTGCAGGTCTGGCGATGAAGGTCGGCGTACTCGTCGTCGCGTACAACGCTGAAACGACGTTGGTCGATGTGCTCGACCGCATCACCCCCACCATGCGCGCCGGGTTGGCCGAGGTGTTGGTGCAAGACGACCACTCCACCGACGACACGTTCAGCGTGGCCACCGAGTACCTGCGCGCCGGCACCGACCTGTCGTTGACCGTGGTGCGCCATGCGGCAAACCTGGGCTACGGCGGCAATCAGAAGGCGGGCTACACGTACGCCATCAACCACGGCTGGGATGTGGTGGTGCTGCTGCACGGCGACGGACAGTACGCACCCGAGGTCATGGCCGATCTGGTCGATCCCATCGTGCAGGGCCAAGCCGACGCGGTGTTCGGTTCGCGGATGATGACCAAGGGCGGTGCCCGCCAAGGCGGCATGCCGACCTACAAGTACGTCGGCAATCGTGTCTTGACCACCGCCCAGAACACACTCACCGGCCTGCGGCTCAGTGAGTGGCACTCGGGCTACCGCGCCTATCGCGTCAGTGCGCTGGCCGAGTTGCCGTTCGTAGGCAACAGCGATGGGTTCGACTTCGACACCCAGATCATCTTGCAGTTGCATGCCGCGCGCAAGACCATCGTCGAGGTACCCATCCCCACCTACTACGGCGACGAGATCTGTCGCGTCAACGGCGTTGCCTACGCGCGCGACATCATGATCGACACGGTGCGCCATCGATTCGGCCGCAGCGGGTTCGGCGGCGGGCAACTGGGCCACGTGACCCAGGCCTACGCATACAAGCCGTCGCCGCACAGTTCGCACGGACGGGTGCTGCAGATCATGCAGCACCGCAGGCCGATGCGCGTGCTGGACGTCGGTTGCGGTCCTGGCTGGTTGGCCGAGGCGTTGCAGGCGCAGGGCCATCAGGTGACCGGCGTCGACATGGCCGAGCAACCGGGCACCCGCCAGCGCATGGCACAGTTCGTCCAGGCCGATTTGGAACACGGTCTGCCCGACCAGATCGGTGGCGGCTTCGATGTGGTCATCGCCGCCGATGTCATCGAACACGTGCGGCACCCCGAGCACCTCATCGCCCAGATGAGCGACCGGTTGCGCAGCGGCGGCACCATCATCGCCAGCGTTCCCAACATCGCCCACTGGTATCCACGCGGTCGCACTGCCGTGGGCATGTTCGACTACGACCAGCGCGGCATCCTGGACGCCACGCACCTTCGCTTCTTCACCCGCAGATCGTTCCTGCGGTTGGCGCACCAGGCGGGCCTCGAACCGCACGGGCATCGGCACACTGGCCTGCCATTCGATGCACTCGGCGTGCAGACCGAGGGCGGCGTCGGCCGGCTTGGATCGCTGGTCGATCGGGCGCTGGTCCGCGCATGGCCCACGATGTTCGCCTACCAGTTCGTGTACGAACTGGCCATCAGTCCTGCACTGCATGTGGCGACCGACTCTGCGGGCTGACGCGAACGACCGCGCTGCCCGCCGGGCGGCACAGATCGTCACCATCGCCGCCACGGTGCTGTTCGTACTGCTGGTGTGCAACTGGCGACCATGGGATCTGTTCGCTCGCGGGGGTTACAGCACCAACTTCTACGACGAGCAGGCTCGCTCGTTCCTGCGCGGTCGGCTCCGGGTTCGCCCCGACGCAGTCGGTCTGGAGGGATTCCTGATCGGCAACGACACGTACCTGTACTTCGGCCCGTTCTTGGCCATCGTGCGCATGCCCTTCGCGCTGTTCGGCGACGTGTTCACCTCGCGGCTGACGCGCATCTCGATGATCATCGGATTCGTCGTGTACTGCACGGGCGCGTTCCATCTGCTGGAAGCCGCCCGCAGCTGGGCTCGCGAACGGTGGCACCTTCCCATCGCCGCCGTCGCCTCGCCGTGGCGCACCGGCGCATTCGTCGCTGCTGCCGCGTGTTCACCGGCACTGTTCCTGACCGGCTGGGTCAGCGTGTATCACGAGACCGAATTGTGGGCCGCGACGTTCGCTGTGTGGGCCGCTGTCTGGGTCGTGCGTCTGGCGCAGTCGCCGTCACGACGAATCGCGTCGATCACTGCCGCGTTCGTCGTTGCGGCCATCCTGACGCGTGCATCGGTCGGTTTGGGTGCCGCTGCCGGCGCCGGTCTGGTGGCGCTGATCGTGTGTCGACGCGACCGTCGGGCCAGTGGCACGGTCATCGCCGGGTGCGTCACCGGCTTCGTCATCCATGCCGGACTGAACTGGGCAAAGTTCGGATCGCTGACCGCACTGCCCGCCGACCGCCAGGTGCTGACGCTGCAAGATCCGCAACGCGCTGCTTGGTTCGCAGGCAACCACAACAGCTTCTTCGGCTTGCGCTTCCTGCCGACCACGCTGGTGCAGTACCTGCGCCCCGACACCGTTCGCCTCGAGCGGCTGATCCCGTTCGTACGCTTCGGCCCACTGGCGACCGATCATGGGTCGTACCCGGTCGAGAGCGTCACCCCGTCGTCGTCGCTGACGGCCACGGCGACACTGCTGTGCATCACCGCCGTCGTCGGCCTGGTGTTCATCGTTCGTCGTCGCGATTGGGTGTGGCTGGCGCTGATCGTGGGGGCCGCCATCGCCGCCGTCCCGACGTTCACGATCGGCTACATCGCCAACCGTTACCTGGTCGACATGATGCCGCTGTTGCTGATCCCGTCGGCCATCGCGGTGGCCTCGATCGCGTTGCCGACCATTGTGTCGACGCGTGTTCGCAGTGCCGTGCGCGCACTGGCCGTCGCGACAATCGTCTGGGCAGTGTGGAGCAACGCCGCGTTGGCCACATGGACGATGAATCTCAAGCAACCCGGTTTCACCGAACTCCGCTACCGCGTCGACGATGTGCTCTTTGGCGAGCGGCCGCCGGCGTTGGTCACCATCGAACCGGGTGCAACGGTGCCGCGAGATGGAGTCGTCGGCCTGGCGGTGGACCAGAGCGCCGTCCCCGAGGTCTGCGAGGCGGTGTACATCGCCGAACAGGGCGTGTGGGTGAACCTGGAACGGCTGGATGGCCTGCGCCAGATGACAGGTGCCATGCAGTTGGCGGCCAACACCACCACTTCGATCGGCGGCGGCGACACATGGCAGCTGTCGTTCCGGTCAGACGCCACCACCACTCGTGTCGTGCTGGATGACAACGGAGTGGTCACCGAGGGCCAGCCGTTCGAGATGCCCACCGGATCGCTGATGGTGCAGGTGGTGAACGACGACATCGTCGGTCAATTGGCCGTGCACATCGGCGACCCGGGCAACCGCGAGTCGGTGCTGTTCGGCGACGCCACCGACCGCCGGACCGTCTTGTTCCGGTTCGGCAACCTGGCCAACCCCATGCTGCCCAGCGGCGACCTCGCCATCGTCGACTTCGCCTCGGCAGAAACCCTCTGTCGCCGTTTGGAGCCCCGTCTGTAGAGTTTCTGCGTGGCAAAGGCGTGGACACCTTCGTCGTGGCAGACGCACACGGCCGATCAGCAACCCGACTGGCCCGATCTTGGTGATCTCGATCGGGCTCTGAAGCAGATCGCCAGCTATCCGCCGTTGGTCTTTGCCGGAGAGGCCCGTTCGTTGCAGTCGTCGCTGGCGCAAGTCGCTGCCGGCAACGCGTTCCTGCTGCAGGCCGGCGATTGCGCCGAAAGCTTCGAAGAGTTCTCGGCAGTGAACATCCGCGAGAAGTTGCGCGTCATCCTGCAGATGGCTGTGGTGCTGACCTACTCGTTGGGTGTGCCGGTCGTGAAGGTGGGCCGCATCGCCGGGCAGTTCGCGAAGCCGCGCTCGGCTGCCACCGAGATGGTCGGCGGCGTGCAGCTGCCCAGCGTCCGCGGCCCCCTCGTGAACGACCCCACGGCCACCGAGGCGGCCCGCACACCGAACCCCGAGCGACTCGTGCAGGCGTACCACCAGTCGGCCTCCACGCTGAACCTCGTGCGCGCGTTCACCAAGGGCGGCTTCGCCGACCTCAACCGCGTCCACGCGTGGACGCAGGAATTCGTCGCCTCTAGCCCCGAGGGCCGGCGCTACGAACAGATCGCCAGCGAGATCGACCGCGCGCTGAAGTTCATGCGCGCGTGCGGCGTCGACACCGAGAACAACCATCGGCTCAGCGAGGTCGACGTCTACACCAGCCACGAGGCGCTGCTGTTGGGATACGAGGAAGCACTGACGCGCCAGGACTCGTTGACGGGTGGCTGGTACGACTGTTCGGCCCACATGCTGTGGATCGGCGAGCGCACCCGCGACCTCGATGGTGCGCATGTGGAGTTCCTGCGCGGTGTCGGCAACCCGATCGGCTGCAAGATCGGCCCGTCGACCAACCCCGACTTCGTGCTGGAACTGTGCGAGCGGCTGAACCCGTCGCGCATTCCGGGGCGGCTCAGCTTGATCAGTCGGATGGGTGCGGCCAACGTCGAAGAGACCTTGCCGCCGGTCCTCAGCGCCGTACGCGATTCGGGGCATCCGGTCGTGTGGGCGTGCGACCCCATGCATGGCAACACCTATACGTCCGAGTCGGGGCACAAGACCCGCAGGTTCACCGACATCTGTGACGAGATCGACGGCTTCGTCCGCGCTCACCACAGCGAGGGCACGTGGCCCGGCGGCATCCACATCGAGCTCACCGGCGACAACGTGACCGAGTGCATCGGCGGCGCCGACAACATCCTCGATTCGCAGTTGGTCGATCGGTATCAGACGGTCTGCGATCCGCGATTGAACGCCCGCCAAAGCCTGGATCTGGCCTTCCACGTCGCCGAGTCATTGCGTTCCAGCGTGCTGGCCTGACCCGAGCGATCGATCAGACCGAACGCCCGACGTCCGATGCACGCACTCGATCTCGCCACCTCGTGGCCGGTCGATCACGTCAGCATCGCAGTGGTGCAGCGCAACCTGGAGGCGCCGCAAGCGGCAGCGCAGATCACCACATCGGGCGATCCTGATCGCACGTACCGGTTGGCGTCATTGGCCAAGCCGATCACGGCGTGGGCCACGCTGATCGCCGTCGAGGAAGGACTGCTGCAACTCGATGCACCCATCGGGCAGCCCGGTTGCACGTTGCGGCACCTGCTGTCGCATGCCGGGGGGTACGCATTCGACGGCGATCGGCCGATCAGTCCACCCGGCAAACGACGCATCTATTCGAACACCGGCATCGAGATGGCTGCGACCGCCGTGGCAGCCGCAGCCGACATGCCCTTCGGTCAGTACCTGACAGAAGCGGTACTGCAACCGCTGGGCATGGAATCGACCACGCTGCGCGGATCGCCGGCACACGCCATGTACAGCAACGTGGCCGACATGTGCCGGTTCGTCGACGAGCTGATCACCCCCAGGTTGGTATCCGCCGAAACAGCGGCCATGGCCGTGCTGCCAGTGTTTCCCCAGCTCTCGGGCATCGTTCCGGGTGTCGGTCGATACGAACACTGCTCGTGGGGCCTGGGTTTCGAGGTCAAGGGAAACAAGGTGCTGCATTGGATGGGCACGACCAATTCGTCACGCGCGTTTGGTCATTTCGGTGGTGCCGGTACCTTCGTTTGGGTGGATCTGGGGGTTGCACGACATCGGGCACTTGCGTGCGTGGCGCTGACCGACCGTCCTTTCGACGAGTGGGCGGCGCAGGCGCTGGTGCTGTGGCCGCAACTCAGCGACGCCGTCATCGCCCAGTCGCTCACCGTCCCGGCATCCTCCGGTTCAATTGCCGGCGAGGCCGATTCGTGAA
>JANNFQ010000238.1:0-2545 GCA_031380045.1 Acidimicrobiaceae bacterium | reverse complement strand
GTGGCAGAGTTCCCAGAACTCGCCGGCGGAGAGCGGTTTCTCGCCGACGTCGACGATGCGATTCGTGAGCAACAGCGCTGCGAGAGAGGTGTCGGTCACGGTCACGAGTCTCGCCCCTGCAGCGAACCCAGAGCAAGGGGGCACACAGGGCCCGAGCCATTGCTACGGAGCAATTCCCCGATCTCCACCAAGGTCCATCGGGAATCGACCATGTCGTCGATGAGGAAACAGGGCTCTTGAAGGGGCGCTGCGACGAGAGCGAAGGCACCACGAACATTCGTCTCCTGGTGCGAGCTGTTCTGTTGGCCTTTCTGCGGTTGTGTTTCGTGAACCTTCTTCACCAACGAAACGAGCGGCAGGCTCAGCGCCTCGGCGAATCGGGTCGCGAGGTCGGGCACCCGCCACGAGTCGACCTGACCGCTTCACCAGTGATGACATGCTCGCTGTCTCGATGCTCTCGGTGGACGTCCCGGCTCGGGCCTCGCTCAATCTGATTGCGAGTGACGACGCCCGACAACTTCTTGCAGAGATCCCGGCGGTCACCATCTGGGACGATCCAGCGCTCCTGGACCTGGGACAACCGGCGTGGAAGTTGTGGGACATCGTCCGCGCTCAGGACGACATCGGCCCGACTATTGCGAGCAAGCTGCTTGCTGCAAAGCGACCGGCACTTCTCCCCGTGCACGACCAGCACGTCGCGAACGCGCTCGAGTTCGGACCGAGCGATTGGGGATTCTGGCAACAGGTCGCCTCAGATCCAGACGCTTCCGCGCTGACGTCAGCGGTACAGGAAGTGATGGCCGAAGCCTCGGTGCCGAGCAACGTGTCCGTGCTGCGAGGCATCGACGTCGTCGTGTGGATGGTCACACACGGCTGGACTTCCCACAGGGCATGCACGATCGGATGCGACTTCGACGGCTTCGGAGACCCTGGCGCCTGACTTGAACGATCACACGGCCTTGACCACGGTCACGTACCCGTCCAGAGCCCAGTCAGTCAGGCCGAGGCGGGCGGCCAGGGCGGTGGGGCCGATCACTGTCAGGCCGGTGACGGCTCGGCTGGCTCCTACGTAGAGGAGGGCGTCGCTCATCAGGTTGTCGGCGGCCGCCAGGACGACATAGTCAAACTCGAGGCGGGGCCGCGATCGATCAGGTCGCCGATGAAGATCGCCTGCCGACCGGGATGGCTCCACAACGACTGCCCTCGCTGGTGCTGCGGTTGCGGCGTCTCGGCGTAGCCGAGTTGGCGCAACAAGTGCTCGAGCTTGTCGGCGTGACCGTGAACGTCGCCGATCACGTCGTACCCCGACCATTGGTTGGCGTGATCTGCTGTCGGCGAACCGGTCATCGAGTCTCCCGACTGTTGTCCATTGATGTCATCGGCCGTTCGACCGCCCGACTTGACGAGACTGGTGTCGATGCCGTCATTCGGCGACCTCGGGCCAGCTGTTGTTCACGACCACGGCGAGCGAGGCGGACCGCACTCGGTATCGCTGATCATTTCGTCCACCGTCCTCAGCTCAGGGTGTTCGATAGGCGTTGCCGCGGTGGTCGATTCGGAGCACGGTCACGAGCCGCTCGTCATCGTCGATCCGATACATGATGCGGTACGTTCCGCGACGAGCACTGTGGATGCCGGCAAGTTCGTTGCGGAGTGCTCGGCCGACCCTGCGTGGGTTCTCGATCAGTGCGCCCGTCATGAAGTCGATGACCGCGGCACCCACTGCTTCGGGCAATCGTTCGGCAATCGCACGCGCTGCCGGGCCTGCAATGACCAGATCGTATGGAGCGTCAGTCATTCGGTGGGAATCGGCCGGAGCGCCCGAACGGCGTCCACGCCCCGCACCACGTCACCAGCTGCAACCGCTGCCTCAGCTTCCACGAGTTCCCTGATCGCGTCGTGGTCGCCGAGCAATTCGAGGGTCTCCTCGAGGCTGTCGAGGTCGTCGGGGCTGATCAGCACTGCGGCCGGTCGACCGTTGCGGGTGACGACAATCCGTTCATGCTCGCGATCCACGCGGTCGACGAATTCAGAGAATCGGTCTTTCACGTTCCGCAACGAGTCAGTCGTCATGGCTACGATTGTGCCACGCACCCGAGCAGGCAGCAACCAGCGGGCGATCGGCCGTCAGCGTAGGAGGAGTTCAGCGTCCCCCAAGTAGCACAGTGGTGCTACACTGGCGATCATGGCTACGACCACCGTTCGTCTCGATCCCGACGAAGAGCACACGCTCGACGAGTTGGCCGAGATCCATGGCGGGCGATCGAACGCACTTCGTGCCGGACTTCGTCTGCTCGCGGCCGAAACCCAACGGCACGCTGCTCTGGGGGAACTGTTGGCTGACTGGGAGAACGAGGCCGGTCCGGTCGACGAAGGTGCGGTCGCGGCGATGAGCGACCGCTACGGCCTTGATTCTTGACACCGGATTCCTCATCGCTGTCGATCGAGGTGAACGTGCGGCGCAAGAGTTCCTCACCGCAGCGCTCGCGCACGAGACGCCGCTGACGACGACCCACCCTGTCGTCGCCCAGGTGTGGCGCGATGG
>JANNFQ010000222.1:0-8661 GCA_031380045.1 Acidimicrobiaceae bacterium | reverse complement strand
TAGCGGAACTGCTTCGACCAGAAGAGTTGACGGATGATCGCCAGCGTGACACCGACCGACGAGAACGAGTCGTGGATCAGCATGGTGCCACCGAGCTGAACCCGGGCGCCCCAGTCGCGGATGTCTGCACGCGCCGGCGCAAAGCGGTGGGCGCCATCGACGTACAGCACCGTGATCGGCCCGTGCACCTGGTCGTGTGCAGCGTCGCTGAACGCTCGCACGTGGCGGACGCGATCTGCAACGCCGGCGGCCGCCAGGTTGGCGTTGAAGACCGCGTGGTCGTCGGCGGCCTGCGCCTGGTAGCCGTCGAGCTCGTTGGGGCCACGGTCGTTGCCGGCATGCGGATCGATCGCCACCACCGACACGCCGTCGGCTGCAGCCGACGCCAGCACGATGGTGCTGCGCCCCCGGAAGCTGCCGATCTCGACGATCTGCTGGCCGGGCGCAGTGCGCGACGCGGCGTCGTACAGTCGCTGGGCCTGGTCGGGCGACATCCAGCCCTCCACGCGGGCAACTTCCTGCAGCGCTTCGGGAAAGGTCCTGATCATGCGCATCCGTTCCATGTGTTCGTGGCGGGCTTCGTCCAGGTGTGCATCGTCGTGTTCATCGGGCGACGTACACGCCCATACCGAAGACGACGACCCAGATCAACCCCAACACCTGCAGCGTGCGGTCCGAGACGAAGATCTCTTCCGGTGCGGCGCCGTGGCCCTGTTCCAGGATGAGCAGGTATCGCAGCAGCGCGGTGACCATCGGCACGATCGACAACTCGTACAGCGGCCAACTGGTGCCCGCCTTCTCTTGCGTCTCGAAGGCCCACATGCAATACGTCACGAGAGCGGCACCGCAACTGACCGACAGCACGATGCGCAGGTAGCCGAGCGAGTAGTCGTCCAACGTGGAACGTGTCTGCGCATCGTCGCCCACTTCACGCAGCTCGGCGTACCGCTTGCCGGTCACGATGAACAGTGATGCGAACGACGTGGTCAACAGAAACCATGTGCTCATCGGAACGTCCACGGCCATTGCACCGCCGATGGCGCGTAGCACGTAGAACGTTGCGACCACGACCAGATCGACGACGGCGATGTGCTTCAACACTGCGCTGTACACAACCGTGAGGGCGACGTAGACCATCGCCACCACGGCGGCTTCCCAGGTGGTCACGGCTGCCAGACCGATGCCGCCCAGCAACAGCATCACGCCAACCACCCGAGCCAACCCGATGGGCACTGCGCCGCTGGCGATCGGTCTCAGCCGCTTCGTGGGGTGGTTGCGATCGTTTTCGTGATCGAGGATGTCGTTCCAGTAGTAGCCACCACTGGCCACCATGCAGAACGCCACGACCATGACGGCCGTACGCCATGCATAGGCGCCGTTGTCCAGCACTCCCGCAGCCCCAGGGGCAGCCAGCACCAGCACGTTCTTGACCCACTGCCGTGGCCTTGCCTCTTGCCACAATCCAGTGATCAGCCCGGGTTTCATGTCGCTGTGCCCGATGGTACGGGTTGCAGCGTGACGCCACGGACCCACACCGGATGATCGGCGGCCGCCAACATCTCGCGGTCTCCCCTACTGTCGCCGTAGGCCCAGATCTCGGCCTCGGCGATGCCTTCGTCGACCAGCCACCTGCGCAACCGCACCAGCTTCTCTTGCGCTCGACAGTTGGGGCCGGCCAGGCGTCCTGCATACAGCGCGTCGTCGCCTCGATGGCCCACGGCCACATCGGTGCACAAGGCACGCTCGACGCCCAACGTGTGGGCCAACGGTTCCAGGTACGAGGCCAAGGAAGCCGACACGAAGACGGTGCGATGGCCCATGCGTTGGTGCCAGCGAAGGCGCGCCAGCGTGTCGTCGCGCAACATCCGCTGGGCAACGGCTATCGCGAACTCACGTCCGGCCGTCGTGACCGCGGCCACCGAGCGCCCGCGATAGACACCGCCGACGACCACATCCTTCAGCGCATCGCGATCGCGCCACAGAGCGCCACGAACCGACTCCCCTGGCCGACGGGCCAGCGCTGTGGCGATGGAACGACGACCTCCGATGCGCTCGAGGAACGGCCGGACGCAGTCGCGCACGGTCAGGGTGCCGTCGACATCGAACGCTGCGACCACGGTGCTCATGCCAAATCCTCGAGCATCTGCCAGTATCCCGGCCAGCTCTTGTTGACCACATCGGGGTCCTCGATCTCGACACCCGGAGCGACCAGACCGAACAACGCCAAGGCCATGGCCAGCCGATGATCGTGGTGGGTGCGGAACCTCACGCCTGCCGGCGCACCGGGCCGCACGATGAGCCCATCGGCGGTCTCGGCCGCGTCGACACCGGCGCGCCGCAACTCTGTGCACAGGTCACCCAACCGGTCGCTTTCTTTCTCACGAATGAAGGCAACGGCGCGCATGGTGGTGGGGGTGTGCGCGAATGGCGCGACCACTGCCAACGTAGGCACCAGATCCGACAGATCCATCATGTCGATGTCCAGCCCGCGCAGAGGGCCGTGGCGGGTGACCGTGGTGCCACGTGGCCCGACGATGACATCGCATCCCATCTCGCCCAGCACTGCCGCGAACCGAGCATCGCCCTGCAACGACGCGTCTGTCAGCCCGGGCACGTGCACCGTGCCCCCCGCAACCGCCGCTGCGGCCAGCGGGTAGCTGGCCGAACTGGCGTCTGGCTCGATGCGATAGTGCGTGGCCCTGTACTGCCCTGGGGGGACGACGACAAGATCGTCACCGACGTGCACGCCGTCGACGCCGAACTCGGCCATGACTGCGGCCGTGATGCCCAGGTACGAGCGCGAGACCAGTGGGGTCGTCAGTTGGATGCGCAAGCCATGGGGCAGCGTGGGCGCGATCAGCATGAGCGCAGTGATGTACTGGCTGCTGACATCGCCGCGAATGGCCACCGACGATACGCCACCCAGCGGGCCGCTGACGGTGACCGGCAGATGACCCCAGGCCTGCCCCGCAGTGACGGTCGCACCCAATGCCAACAATCCGTCGTGCAGTGGCGTCATCGGACGTGCCCGCAGCGGCGGCAACCCGTCGATGGTGTACGGGCCCACCCCGGTCGCCGCCAATGCCGTGAGAAACCTGGATGTGGTGCCGGCCAGGCGCGTGGGCAAGGTGATCGGGCCAGGCCGCAAACCGGGCTGCACTCCAGATGGCGAGCCGACACCGATGACCGACACCGAGTCGTGTCGACCGGTGGATCCGACGCGCACCCCCAGCAACTGCAACCCGTCCAGCATCGCCGACGTGTCATCGCCGGGTGGCACCGCGTCCAGCTGCGACTCGCCCTCGGCGAGGGCAGCGCAGATCAGTGCTCGATTCGCCACGCTCTTCGATCCGGGCACCTCCACCACCGCCGAGAGGGGCTCGTCGATCGGCTCGACGTGATACACGCTCATTCGAGACGTTGGACCGCGGGACGGTAGCCCCGGGCGATCAGCCCACCCCGATAGAGCTCGGCCATGCTGGCATCGACCAGCAGCGTGGCGATGCCTCGTGCGCCTTCCAGGCTGTGCACCACTTCGAAGCTGGCGATGTTGACACCCAGCTCGGCAGCCAGCGTGAACAGCCCGGCAGCGGCGCCGGTGCGGTCGGGAATGGGGATGCGCATCTCGGCCAGCTCGCTGGGCTGGTTGACGCGACTGGGCAGGTTGGCTCGGGCATCGCGAGCAGCCTGCAGCCGCCGGTGCAGACCGGCGCGATCGTCGGTCGAGACCACCTCGCGCATCTCGCCCAGACCGGTGATCAGGCCGTCAAGAGCCGACAGGATGGCCGTGCGGTTCTCGGCGCAGATGTCCAGCCAGATCGCCGGGTGGCCCGACGCAATGCGGGTCATGTCGCGGAAACCGCCTGCGGCCAGTCGCAGCAATGCGGCGTGTTCTTCGCCGCGCTCGCTGGCCAGGCCCATCAGGGTGGCCGCAGTCAGGTGCGGCACATGGCTGATCACGGCGACGACCTGGTCATGTCGCTCGGCGGGCAGGGCAATGACCTCGGCGCCGAATTCGGCAACCACCGAGGCGACGGTCGAGAAGGTGCCGTCGGCCGTGGCATCGGTGGGCGTCAGCACCCATATGGCACCTTCGAACATCGAACCGTCGGCGCCGTCCAGGCCGTCGAGCTCGCTGCCGGCCATGGGGTGCCCGCCGACGAATCGAGGATCGTCGATGGCGTTGGCGATGCCGGCCTTGACGCTGCCGACGTCGGTCACGACACCGGTGGTCTTGGCCAGGGCGCGCTTGACCTGATCGACCACCGACAGCACCGGCGTGGCGACGAAGGTGATGTCGGCGTGCGGGTCGAAACCGATGCTGGAGATGACACCCAGCGAGAGCGCCCGCTGGACGATGTCGGGATTCACGTCGTCGCCACCGACGGTCCAGCCGCGCTCGGCCAGCGCCAGACCGATGGAGCCACCGATCAACCCCAACCCGGCGATGTTGGCGCGGCGGCCGATCGGCGCGGGTTCGGACAGATTCACGGGCTAGGAATCTACCGGGGTACCGCGCGCTCCCACTGCTTCGATCAGCGTCTTCAACTCGCGAGCCTGGAGCTGACGCCACTGGCCCGGCCGCAGGGCGCGGTCTTGCAAGGTGCCGATGCGCACCCTGATGAGACGCACGACCGGATGACCGATGGCTTCGCACATGCGCCGTACCTGACGGTTGCGTCCTTCGTGGATCACGATTCGCAGCACGCCCGGCGAGGGCTGCGACACCTGCGCTGGCGCGGTCATGCCGTCGTCCAACTCGACGCCCTCACGAAGCGCCCTGATCTTGCCCTGCGCGACGACACCACCCTGGACCTCGGCCAAATACTCCTTCTCGACACCGTGGCTGGGGTGCGTCAGGCGCTGCGCCAGATCGCCATCATTGGTCAGCAACAGCAGGCCCTCGGTCGCCACGTCGAGGCGTCCCACTGGGAACACCCGGGGCTCGTCGGGCACCAGGTTCACCACGGTCGTGCGGCCCTGCGGGTCGTGCGACGTGGTCACGATGCCGGCCGGTTTGTTGAGCAGGTAGTACACCAGGCCAGGGCGCACACCCAGCGGCACACCATCGACTTCGACCCGATCGATCTGCGGATCGACCCGGCGGCCCAAGATGGCCACCTCGCCGTTCACGGTCACGCGCCCGGCAGCGATGAACTCTTCGCACACCCGGCGGCTGCCCCAACCCCAGGCCGCAAGCACCTTCTGCAGGCGCTCGCCCTGCGGCAACGCAGCCGACGCCTGTGCCCATTGCTCCCACAACGGTGGTTCAGGTTGCCGGCCGGGGTCCGCGCCCAGTTCTGCGTCGGGGTGCGAATCGGTCACGAGGTGTGGGTCACTGGGCGTCGGGCGTCGATGGATCGACGCGCAGTCCGTGTTCCAGCGCTTCGACCACTTCAGGGCCTGGCACGAACTCGGCGATCGACGGCAGATCGGCCAGCGAGGCCAGGCCCAGCTTGTCGAGGAACGACGGGGTGGTGCCGAACAGCACCGCTTGGCCGGGGCCACTGTCGCGGGCCACTTCGGTGATGTAGCCGCGCGCCTGCAACGTGCGCAGCACGCCATCGGGATCGACCCCGCGAATGGACGCGACCTGACCACGCGAGATGGGCTGCTTGTAGGCGACGATCGCCAGTGTTTCCAGCGCAGCCGCGCTCATCCGCGACCGCTGGCCGTCCAGCAGGAAACGTTCGACGTAGGGCGCCAGGTCGTCGCGAGTCTGGTAGCGATAGCCGCCGGCGATCTTGACCATCTCGAAGCCGTGGCCGGCCTCGGTGTAGCTGGCGGCCAGCTCGACGCACAACCGTTCGATGACCAGCACCGGCAACTCCAGCAGTTGGGCCAGCAGCTCGGGCGGCACTGGCTCGACGGCAACCATCACGATCGCCTCGATGGCACGAACCGAGTCGGCGTCGGGCACGCCAGGCACGCCGGCGGAGATCCCCAGATCTGAAAGTTGGTCGTTGATCTGGTCGGCCACGCCGCCGGTCTGACCATCGCCCAGATCCTCGTCCAGATCGTCAGTCAGTTCTTCAGCCGGCTCATCGGGCTGGTCGCCCCAGTACTCGTTGCTCGGGAAGGTGGAGTCGCTCATCAGCCCTCGTAGTCGTCGATCTCGATGTCGATGGTGCCGCCAGCCCCGACACCGACACCGTTCCAGATGATCTCGATGTCGCCGAACCGCTCGTTCTGGTCCAGCTCGATGGCACCCTGCTTGAACAGTTCCAACAGCGCCAGGAAGCGAACGATCACTTCCAGCCGTTCGACCAGCCCGCTGGTCAGCCGGCTGAATGTGATTCGTCCCACCCGAGGTAGCTCGTCCAGCAGCTCTTCGACAGCGTCGGCAACGCTGATGCGCACCGGGGCCACATGGAACAGATCGATGCGGGCCACAGCCTTGGGCGTGATCGCGCGGATGAACGCAGACTGCAGGCGCTTGGGCGTGACACCGTCCATCAGGTCGGGTACCAGCTCTTCGAAGCGCTCGTCGGGGCCGCTGTCGCGTGGGAAGTGGCGGTCGGCGTCGTCGGCGAAACGCCCGAAGACACCGGCGACATCCTTGAACGTCTTGCACTCGAGCAGTCGCGCCAGCAACAGGTCGCGCTCTTCCCACAGTGCCAACTCGTCGTCCAGGTCGATGTCGTCGCGGCCCGGCAGCAGGCGACGGGCCTTCAGCTCGACCAGCGTGGAGGCGATCATCAAGAACTCGGTGGCGACATCGAGATCCAGCTGTTGCAACCGCTCGACCTCGACCAGGTATGCGTCGACGATGCGACTGAGCGAGACCTCGTAGATGTCGACCTGCTCTTTCAGGATCAAGTGCAACAAAAGGTCGAACGGCCCCTCGTAGACGGGGGTTGCCACGTCGTAGGCCATGTCACCAAGCTAGCGGAGCGAATTCCGTCAAAGGCTGACCCTCGTGTCTCGCTAGCGTTGTGCGACGTGACCAGAGACGCAACACGAGTGCTTTCCTGCATCCAGCCGACCGGTGATGTCCACCTCGGCAACTACCTGGGTGCGCTGCGCAACTGGGTCGATGGCCAGCACGAGTGCGACGCCTTCCACGGCATCGTCGACCTGCACGCGCTGACGGTCACCGACACGCCGAAGGTCATCGGCCAGGCCACGTTCAAGGTGGCCGCCATGCTGTTCGCCGTCGGGCTCGACCCCGACATCGCCACGATCTTCGTGCAGAGCCACGTGCCCGAGCACACCCAGCTGGGCTGGGTCATGGAATGCACCGTCAGCTTCGGCGAGCTCAGCCGAATGGTGCAGTTCAAGGACAAGTCGGCCAAGCGCGAAAGCGAGTTCATCTCGGCCGGACTGTTCACGTATCCGGCGTTGCAGGCCGCCGACATCGTGTTGTACGACGCCGACGAGGTGCCGGTCGGCGACGACCAGCGCCAGCACGTCGAGATCACCCGCGACATCGCCATCCGCTTCAACAGTCGCTTCGGACAGACGTTCGTGGTCCCCAAGGCCGTCACACCCAAGGCCGGCGCCAGGGTCATGGACCTGCAGGATCCCACCTCGAAGATGAGCAAGTCGGCCGACAGCGACAGCGGGCTGGTCTACCTGCTCGAGCCTGCGGCCTCGGTCATGAAGAAGTTCAAGCGCGCCGTGACCGACAGCGAGACCGAGGTCAGGTTCGATCGCGAGGCCAAACCGGGTGTCTCGAACCTGCTGGAGATCTTGTCCACGTGTACGGGCGAGGCGCCCGATGTCATCGCCCAGCGCTACACGCAGTACGGCGCGCTGAAGACCGACACTGGCGAAGCCGTGGTCGAGATGCTGCGACCCATCCAGGCGCGCTACCACGAACTGGTCGACGACCAGACGCATCTGACGGCGCTGCTGCACAAGGGAGCCCAGAAGGCCCGATCAGTGGCCAGCGCCACCCTGCAACGCGCCTACGACCACATCGGCCTCCTCCCCGCCTGAAAACCGCCCGACCCCAGTTTTGTGTCAAAGCAACAGTGCGCCTACCTGCGCTGGTGAGTTCCACACTTTGTGTCAATAGGTGTGGCGGGGCGACACGGGGCGAGACGGGCGTCAGAGGTCGTCGGAGCGTTCCAGGGCGGCGGCAGCGGGACCGACCCGTCGGACCAGGTCGACGGTTGCGGGCGACGAGCCTTGCTCGGCCAGCCACCGGGCGCCGATGGCTTCGTGCTCGTGGTACCTGCGAAAACGCGCTGTTCGCGGCCCGACGATGGTCGCGATGACACGACCGAACGTGCCGAGGCCGCTCTCGAGCTTGCCGACATCGTGCAACAACGCGCCGGCCATCTCGTGGCTCGTTGCGTCGGCGCGCAAGGCCTGGAATCGTCGCGCCACCTCGATCGCGTGACGTTGGTCGGCGTTCGACATTCGTCGCCACAGGGCGATCTCCCACGGAGTCATCCATCCTTTGGCCCAGGTGTCGTCGGCGATGGTCGGTGGCCGACGCGACAGCGATCCTGCGAACCGCCTGGCAAGGTGCACGGGCGAACTCATCGAGGCTGGCGCCCCTTCGCCCGTGGATGCGCTTGGCGGTAGACCTGCAGCAGACGCTCCTGGCTGACCTTGGTGTACACCTGCGTGGTCGAGACCGATGCGTGCCCCAGCAGCTCTTGCACCACCCGCAGATCGGCACCGTGGTCGAGCAGGTGGGTGGCGCACGAG
>JANNFQ010000217.1:0-15764 GCA_031380045.1 Acidimicrobiaceae bacterium | reverse complement strand
GTTCACCCGTTGCCACAGCCGGTCGAGCTCGTCGTCGGCGATGCCCTACATCGGCAACTCGTAGATGTCGGCCAGTGCCTCGAACCACTCAAGGCGTGTCGACAGCGTTCGCACACACGTGATTGCGTCCTCCACACGTCGCAGCACATGACCGCCCACGCTGTCGACCCCGCTGGCGTCTCGGCGCTGAACCGTCAGCAGCTTCACGAATCCCGATTCGGGTGACGTCGACAAGTAGACGTTGCGGTCGGCGAAGCTCTTCATCGTGGTCGGCGCAGCGTGGAAGGCCATGCCCGAGAACGAGCCCAGCGGGTGGTGTTGGAAGCCCCAATCGGCCATCGGCGAGTCGCTGGTCGCCAGGCCGAACTGAAACGGTCCCTGCCGGTAGGTGCCGGGCATCAACGGCAGCGGCTCGTGCAGCGCGTCGCCCAGGCCGGCATCGAGATACCAATGCCCGTCCGGATTCGCATCGGTCGGCAGGCCGTGAGCTTGCAGCACCAGGTGGTTGGTCATCGCCTCGGCAATCGGGCCGTCGGGGCCGTGCACGCCACCGATGTGCAACGTGACGTCGTAGCCGATCGTCTGTAGTAGCAGGCTGAGTGCGCCGTTCAACTGGAAGCAGTAGCCACCGGTCTGACGGTGGGCGATGCGCCGCAACGACTCTTCGCGGTCGGTCCCGTAGTGGTGCCCCATGTGGATCCAGGTGGTCTCGTACGGCACGTGCTCGAGTTGGGCGCGGTGCAACCGGAACAGCGCGTCGACCGATGGTGGTTCGCGCTCCAGATCCAGGCGGTCGAGGTAGGCGCTGATGTCGTCGTCGGTGATCATCGCGTCCTGTTCTACAAGATCGTTCACGGCGATTCGCGCCGCACCACAGCAGTACCGTTCGGCCATGAATGATGCGATCACTCCATTCACGTTGTCGATCCCTGACGATGTGCTCGACGATCTCGCCCGCCGGCTGGACGCGGTGCGGTGGCCCGAGCCCGAGACCGTGACCGATTGGTCGCAGGGCGCGCCGCTGCACAAGGTGCAGGCGCTGTGCGATCACTGGCGCAACGGCTACGACTGGCGCCGGTGCGAGTCGCGGCTGAACGACCTCGGCCAGTACCGCACCCAGATCGACGGTCTGGGCATCCACTTCCTGCACGTCAGATCACCGCACGCCGATGCGATGCCGTTGCTGATCACACACGGGTGGCCGGGTTCGGTGATCGAGTTCATGAAGGTGATCGGCCCATTGACCGACCCGGTGGCCCACGGTGGCGATGCCGCCGATGCGTTCCATGTGATCGCCCCGTCGCTGCCAGGCTTCGGCTTCTCGGACAAACCGACCAGCACGGGTTGGAAGGTCGACCGCATCGCCGCCGCGTGGATCGTGCTGATGGAGCGGCTGGGGTACCAGCGCTGGGTGGCGCAGGGCGGCGACTGGGGCTCGGCCGTCACGACCGCCATCGGCGTGGCGCAGCCCGCCGGGTGTGCGGCGATCCACCTCAACATGCCGGTGGTGTATCCCAGTGCCGACGACCTGGCCGACCTGTCGACCAAAGAGCAAGCGACCTTGGCCGCGGGCGAACACTTTCGGAACAACGAGACGGGCTATTCCATGCAGCAACGGACGCGACCGCAAACGTTGGGCTACGGCTTGGTCGACTCGCCGGTCGGCCAGGCCGCGTGGATCTACGAGAAGATGTTCGCCTGGACCGACAACCAGGGTCAGCCGGAAGACGTGCTGACGCTGGACGAGATGCTGGACAACATCATGCTGTACTGGCTGCCGGCGGCCGCGGCGTCGTCGGCGCGGTTGTACTGGGAGAGCTTCGGCAGCTTCCGCAACACCACCCTGAACCTTCCCGTGGGTGCCAGCATCTTCCCGAAAGAGATCTTCCGGCCGGCGCGACGGTGGGCCGAGCGGCACGTGTCGAACATCATCCATTGGAACGAGCTCGATCGAGGCGGGCACTTCGCTGCATGGGAACAGCCAGACCTGTTCGTCACCGAGATCCGCGACTGCTTCCGGACGGTGCGCGACTAGCGAATGTCGTCGCGTGTCGTTCTGGCGGTCGTTGTTGAGGGCTGATCTCGCGGCTGGGCGTTGGCCATGCGGACCAGGCTGAAGTCACATCGATCGCCCACCGCCAGATCGCCCGCCAGATCGCCCACTGCCAGATCGTGCAGTGGCCACAACGACGGCACCAGTCGCAACTCGATGCCGGCCCTCGCATGGGCCATCAGCAGGTCGCCGACCGGTGTGATCGACAGGGGCGCCACCTCGTGGTCGGCGATCCATTGCCCGCTCGCCGCCTGCCACGGTGTGAAGTCGGCTGCGTCGAACTCGTAGCGATGCAGTTCGGTCGTACGCATCCGGTCCAGCCAGCCGAGCTCGATCGCGTGCACGCGGTGTGCCACGGTGTTGAAGGTCTGTTCGAACTGGGCAGCAGCCGACTGGTCGAGCGGCCACACGGTGACCCGCGGGCAGTCGCGAGGAAACCAGTACAGCGGAGCGTGCTCGGCATCGATCGCCCACACCGCAGGCGGATGATCAGGGTTCGTGCGCGGCACGTGTGGCGCGAACCGGGCGATCGTCGGGTCTTCGCTGAAGTGGTACACGACTGCTGCCGCCACACGCCAAGTCTGACATCGTCCGGACGGCTGGTGATGCCGATGACCGGGTGTGTCTTCGGGCGGCACGTCGACCCCATCGATAGCCTGACCCGATGCTCGAAACTGCCATCCGCGACCTCGCCCAAGGCAAGAACTTCGGCACGTTGTCGTTCCACCTGCCCAGTGGTCAGATCGCCAGCCACGTCATGTGGGTCGATGCCGATGACGAGCACTTGCTGGTCAACACCGAGGTGCATCGGTTGAAGTACTCGTCGATCGCGGCCTCACCCGGCGTCACCATCGCACCGCTGCGTCAGCGCTCGCATGGCCTCGCCTGACGCAGGTGTCGTTTCGCTCGCGTTGTCGTCGTGACGACGGCGGGGTGAGGTGCTTGTAGGTTCGGGACCGATGGTCATAGCCGAACGGCCCATGTTCCTACGGTCGATGCATCTCGCCGATGACGCGCCCATCACGGGTTACCCGTTCGATCTACCCGCAGTGGCGTCGCTCGACACGGTCGACTTCGCGCCGGTGACGGTGTTCGTCGGCGAGAACGGATCGGGCAAGTCGACGATCGTCGAAGCCATCGCCGTGACCGCCGGCTTCAACGCCGAAGGCGGCAGCCAGAACCTGCAGTTCCAGACCTTCGCCACGCACAGCGAGCTGGGTCGGCACCTGTCGTTGCGATGGGCGAGGCGGCCGAGCTGGGGCTGGTTCTTGCGCGCCGAGACCTTCTACGGCATGGCCAGCCACATTGCGCAGGACAACGACCCGTTGTCCGGAATCGCCGGCATGTTCCCCGACCTGCACGGCCGCTCGCATGGCGAATCGTTCCTGACGCTGATCGAGAGCCGCTTTGGCCGGCCCGGCCTGTATGTGATGGACGAGCCCGAGTCGGCGCAGCGAGGTCCCCAACGCACAAAGGCTCCGCGGGTTTGTGCGCTCACATGAACTTGTTCATCCGGGTTTGCGTGACCTCGCAAAGGCTCCGCGGGTTTGTGCGCTCACGCAAATCTGGTCGAGCGGTTCGTTCGGACATGGTGACCTCGCAGCTCACTGTGAACGGTCGTCCACGGCGCTGTCGGCCAGCAGGCGCGAGCCGCGGTCATAGGTGAGGTAGTTCCACGCCCAGTTGACCAGCACGTTGGCTCGGTTGCGGAAGCCCATCAGGTACACGATGTGCAGGCCCAACCATGCCAGCCAACCGATCGGGCCGCTCAGCCGGAATCCGTTGGGGAACTCGGCGACCGCATCGTGCCGGCCGATGGTCGCCATCGAACCCTTGTCCTTGTAGCGGAACGGTTGGGTGGCCGCACCGTCGAGGCGACGTTGGATCTGCGCGGCCACGTGGCGTCCGCCCTGAATGGCGGGCTGGGCCACTTGCGGCAGCGGCTCGGCGCGGTCGGCAGCGATGTCGCCGACGGCGAAGATCTCGGGTCGAGCGGCCACCGCCAGATCGGGCTGCACCACGATGCGGCCGTTGCGCGACAGCTCGACCCCCAGCAGTTCGGCCAGTGGGCTGGCGCGAACGCCGGCCGCCCACACCAACGTGTGCGCGGCGATGCGCCGACCGTCGGCCAGGTGCACTGCGCCGGCCTCCATGCGCGCAACCCCGATGCCGGTGATCACTTCAACGCCTCGATCCCGCAGGGTGCGCCGCGCACGTTCGCTGCTCGGTTCGCTGAACATGGGCAGCAGCCGCGGTCCGGCTTCGATCAGCACGACCTGTGCACCGGCAACATCGAGCTGCGGGAAGTCTTTGGCCAGCACCTTGCCGTACAGCTCCATCAAGCCGCCGGCCATCTCGACTCCGGTCGGGCCGCCGCCGCAGACGACCACATCCAGCGCACCCTCCTCGACCGACGCGGGGTCGGCGGCAGCGTGTTCGAACAGCCCCAGCAGGTGCGTGCGCAGACCCACCGCGTCGTCGATGGACTTCAAGTTGAACGCGAACTGGTCCACCCCCGGCACGCCATACGACGTGCTGACGGCACCGGCCGCCACCACCAAGGTGTCGTAGGGAATCGGGGGACCGTTGGTGGTCTGCACCAGCCGCTGCTGCACATCGATACCGACGACCCGGCCCATGCGCACATCGACGTTGTGCTGACGCCGGAAGATGCCACGCACTGCGTAGGCCACATCGTCGGCGTCCAGGCCAGCCGTGGCCACCTGATACAACAACGGCTGGAAGGTGTGGAAGTTGTGGGCGTCGATGAGCGTGATATCGACGGCGGCCCGTCGCAGCCCCCGTACCACGGCAAGCCCACCGAATCCGGCACCGATGACTACAACGCGATGACGACTCATGAGTGCCAGCCGTCGGCCACCAGACGTTCCAACGCCACCGCGACGCCGTCGTCGGTGTTGGCCGACGTGACCTGGTCGGCCAGGTCGCGCGTCAGTTGATTGGCATTGCCCATGGCGATGCCCAGGCCCGCCCAACGCAACATCTCGTGGTCGTTGTACTCGTCGCCGAACGCAACCACGTCACGCGAGTCGACCTGCAGGTGCGCGCACAGCCACGACAGCGCCGTGGCCTTGTCGATGCCGGCCGGCCCGATCTCGACGCAGTCGGCGCCCATGTGCGTCACCGCCAGAGCGTCGTCGAGCAGGGGCGGCAACAGGTCCAGCAACTGGTGCGCTGTGTGGTGTTCGTGGAACACCATCAGCTTGATCGCCTCGCTGGCTCCTTCGGCGGCCGTCAGCACGTCGGTCGACATGGGCATCGGCTGCTCTGCGGGCATGCGTTCGGCGAACCCACTCTCGTGGGCGAACCCGGCGTCGGTGGCCATCGCGAACCCGTAGCCCGAGTCGATGGACCGCAATTGGTGGACCACGTCGACGGCCATCGACACACCGAACCGAACGGATCGCAGCGTCGCCATGTCGGGCAACGTGCACACCACCGATCCGTTGGCCAGCACGCCGTGCGTCACGGCGTCGGACAGTCGGTCCATCAGCGGGACGATCATGAACGGCGGCCGCCCGCTGGCCAGCACCACGTACCAGCCGGCATCCTTGGCGGCGCGCAGGGCATCAACGTTGCGTTGGCTCAACGTGCCACCCGGCCCCAGCAAGGTGCCATCCAGATCGGTGGCGATCAGTCTCACGAGATGGTTCTAGCCCGAACCACTACGAGTTCAGGTACTCGATCAAGCGACGCCGCCATTCGACCGAACACTTGTCGGCCTGCACGCTGACCAACGTGGTCTGATCGAGGGGCAGCACCCCGTCGAGCATCTCGAGCATGCGCTTGTCCTCGGCACCGATGGCCAGATCGAACCGGATGACCTCTTCGGCCGACACCGAGAAGTCGTCGTTGCGCCACACGACGAACGTGAAGTACGACGTGACGTCGTCGATGGGCGTTGACAGCAACAGCAGGATGTGGTCCAGTCCGGTGCCGTAGTGAATGGTGCTGCGCACATCGAACGGCAGGTGGAAGCCCGAGCTCATCGCTCGTTCGACCACGCCGGTTTGTTGCCCGCTGGCCAACGTGCCCAGGTCGCTGTTGTTGGCCAACACTTCGTAGCGGTAGCCGAACCAGCCGTTGTCCAACATCTCCATCTCCAGCTTGGGCACCTGCGTCTCTTGCGCACGCCCGAACGTGCCCACGTGGACGAACGGGAAGTGCGTGATGTCGAGGAAGTTGTCGGTCATGCGCGTACACGATGTCTGCCACACGTCGACGGGCGTGTTGATGCGACGGAACGATGGGTCGTCGTCGTGGGCAATCACCGGGATGCCGCGCGGGTCGTCGGCCGGCGTGTCGCCCAGGCACACCCACACCAAGCCGTACCGCTGCTGACATTGGAACGTCGACAGGTGCGCCCGAGGAGGGGCCGGAACGCCGTCGGCGGCCGATGGAACAAGCACGCAGCGACCCCCGTCGCCGAACGTCCAGCCGTGGTACGGGCACACCAGGCAGCCGTCGTGCACGGTGCCCTTCGACAACGGCGCCTCGCGGTGCGGACACCGGTCTGGCGCCGCAACGACCCCGCCGCCCGCGCCGCGGTACAGCACCATCGAGGTACCCAGCAGCTTGGCCGCGACGGGTGACGCACCCACATCGATGCTGCGCGCGACGGCATACCAAGCCGAGCGCAGCGCCGGCTGATCGCACAGCGTGGACGATCTGCTGTCAGGGGCGGTGTCGGACATGGTGTGGCAACCTTTCGAGATGACGCAAGGCACTGAGCCCGAAACCGATGCGCACGTGGATCTGCTGGTGCGCGGCGGCGATGTGGTGACGATGGCGGCCGACCGTCGCGTGGTCGGCGACGGAGCGGTGGCAGTGAGCGGCGACCGTATCGTGGCCGTGGGTTCGTGGAGCAGCCTGCGCGCTGCGCATCCCGCGGCGGCGGTGATCGGCGACGCCGATGCGTTGATCACACCCGGCTACGTGAACGGCCACCAGCACCTGACCGGTGACCGGTTGGTGCACAGCTGCATCCCCGACGCAATCGACTCGCAGGAGGCGATCTTCGGATGGGCGGTGCCCGTGCACAGCGCGCACACCGGTGACGACGACGAGCTGTCGGCCACCCTGGGTGCGATCGAAGCGGTCACCAACGGCATCACGTGCACGGTCGAGGCCGGCACGGTGGCTCATCCCGATCGCGTTGCCGCCGGCGTGCGCGCGGTGGGCATGCGCGCCACGATCGGCCAGTGGGGTTGGGACGTGGACGGCGTGCCGTTCGGCGCTCCGGCGGCCGAAGTGTTGCAGCGCCATGCCGAACTGCTGGATCGTTTTCCCGCGGCGACGGCGGCGGCGCCAGCGTTGGTGGAGGGTTGGGTCACCCTGGTGGGCCACGACCTGATGAGCGACGAACTGGTGGCCGGTGCCAGCGAACTGGCTGCCGGTCGCGGCGTGGGGCTGACGTTCCACATGTCGCCGCACGGTGGCGATGCCGTCAGCTACGTGCAGCGCACCGGCCATCGACCGTTCGTGCACCTGGACCGATTGGGTGTTCTGGGGCCGCACGTGCTGGTGGCCCATGCCGTGCATCTGGACGACGACGAGATCGACATCGTGGTGCGCACGAACACCGCGGTCGCCTCGTGCCCGTGGGCGTACTTGCGGCTGGCCCAGGGCATGACTGCGGCCGGCCGTCATGGCGAGATGTTGGCCAGGGGCGTGCGCATCGCGATGGGCTGCGATGCCGAGAACGCCGGCGATGCCGTGGACATCTTGCGGGCCGCAACCCTGTTCGTGGGCCTGGCCCGCGACCGGGCAATGGACCCCTTCGGCCTGACCGCTCACGACGCGCTGGCTCTCGCCACCATCGGCGGGGCTCGGGCGATGGGCAAGGACGGCACGATCGGATCGATCGAGGTGGGCAAGCAGGCCGATCTGGTCGTGCATGATCGGAGAGGACCGCAGTTCGTGCCATTGAGCACCGACCCGGTACTGCAACTGATGTGGGCCAGCGACGGCAGGTCGGTACGCGATGTGGTGATCGCCGGCCGCATCGTGGTGCGCGACGGGCGCTGCGTGACGGTTGATCTGGAGTCGCTGCGCGAGGCCGCGGCGAACAGACGTGATCAGTTGTTGGACGCTCGCCGGTGACCTCGGCACGCGCCGAGCCTACCCCACGCTCGGGTTCGCTTGGTCAGACCATCAGTCCATCTTTGCTATGGTGACCGAGTGAAACCGAACACCCTGATCTTCGTAGATTTTCCTTCGGACGACGTCGAAGCCTGCGCAGCGTTCTACCGCGACGTGTTCGGGTGGGAGGTGGAAGGACGGCCCGCCGGTGTGTTCCACCGCGGTGTGCCCGGCGGCTACTTCCCACTGGACGATGGCAGCGACTCGCCCGTCGGCAACCTGCACGTCGGGTTCTCGTCGGCGCAGAACATGCGCCCGCATCCCGACCCTGCGGGTACCGATCCGCGCCACGTCGCTCGCGACGGGCGCGGGGTGCGCGTGTGGATCTTGGTCAGCGACGACGACAACGAAGATGCCATCTTGGAACGCGCCACCAAGCTGGGGGCCAAGGAACTGTGGCGCCATCACTACTGGGCCGAGTTCAACGGCCACAACGGCGCGTTCGAAGATCCGTGGGGCACCACCGTGGTCCTGTGGACCAAGGGTGGCCCCGAACCCGTCATCCCAGCCGGCCACACGAGCGAATGAGGTACACCAGTGAGTGACACCGAACGTCTGCGCCCGGGCTCGGTGCGATGGACCCACATCGCCTTGCCGTGCACCGACATGGACGCGACCATCCAGTGGTACCAGAGCTTCACGCCGCTGCAGTTGCTCGATCGGCGCGAAGACGCCGACGGTGAAGGTGCCTGGCTGGGCCATCCCGATCAGGGCGACAAGCCGTTCATCCTGGTGCTGGTCAGCTTCATCCGCGACCACGACAAAGGGCCGCAGCCGATCATGGCGCCGTTCGCCCACATCGGCATCGAGATGCCTACCAAAGAGATGGTCGACGATGTCGCCGCGCGCGGCAAGGAAGCCGGTTGCCTGTCGTGGCCGCCGCAGCAGATGCCCGACCCGATCGGCTACATCTGTGCGCTCACCGATCCCGACGGCAACATGATCGAGTTCTCGTACGACCAGGGCGTGTACGAAAAGGCCCAAGAGGTGTGGGGCTCTGCGGCCGGCTCGTCGCCCGCCGGTCTGGCCTAGGATTTCGCACGGTGACACCCGCCGATCGATGTCTGACGTACCTCGCAGCATTCGCAACCGGTAGTGCCGACGCCGTTGTCGACAACGTCACCGACGATTTCGTCAACGAACACACCGCGGCGCTGGGCACCGGTTGCACGGGTCGAGACGAGTATGCGCGGCGCGTTCCGGGGTTTCTGCTGTCCATGCCCGGGCTGTACTACGAGATCGAAGACGTGGTGGCCGATGGAGACCGCGTGGTGGTGGCATACACGTTGCACGCCCACGTGAACCATCGCGATGTTGCCGTTCGCGGGGTGATGCGCTTCGAATTGCGCGACGACCTGATTGCGCGGCGCGTGGACTACTGGGACAGTCAGGTCTTCACACAGCAGGCCGGCCTGGCGTGACCCTGCCCACCCGCCGCTTGGGCCACAGCGACATCCAGGTCAGCTCCATCGCCTTCGGCGCAATGATGTTCGGCCAATGGGGCAACACCGATGTCGACGAGTGCCAGCGCATGGTCCACAGCGCACTAGCGGGCGGCATCACCCTGTTCGACACTGCCGACATGTACGACGACGGCGCATCCGAGACCATCTTGGGCCAAGCGCTGCGCGGCCATCGCGATCAGGTGGTGCTGGCCACCAAGGTGGGCAATCCCATGGCTGGCGACATGCACCGCAGCGGGTTGTCGAAGCGCTGGATCATCCAGGCCTGCGACGACAGCCTGCGCCGGCTGCAGCTCGACCACATCGACCTGTATCAGATGCATCGGCCCGACGCCTCGACGCCCATCGACGAAACGTTGGCCGCGTTCGACGAACTGGTCACCGCCGGCAAGGTGCTTGCGATCGGTACGTCCACCTTCTCGCCAGACCAGATCGACGATGCGAACCGGTGGGCGATCGAGCTGGGCGTGGCTCGGCCAACCAGCGAGCAACCGCCGTACTCGGCCCTCGCCCGGGGCATCGAGAACGAGGTGTTGCCGGCATGTCGCCGGCACGACTTGGGGGTCATCGTGTGGGCGCCGCTGAACGGCGGTTGGCTGACCGGCAAGTACCAGGGCGTCGCCGACGACGCTGCGTCGCGAGCGCTGCGCCAGCCCGATCACTTCGATCACGGCAACGCGGCGATCCGCGTCCAGAAGCACGCGATGGTCGAACAGCTGGCGGCCGTTGCTGCCCAGGCCGGCCTGACGTTGAAGCAGTTGGCGCTGGCATTCGTGCTCGACGATCCGGCGATCACCGCGGCCATCATCGGCCCGCGCACCCTCGAGCAGCTGGACGATCTGCTGGCCACTGCGCACCTGCCGGGTGGCCTGGTGCTGCCCGACGGCGTGCGCGCCGCGATCGACGCCATCGTGACCCCCGGCCGCAACATCAATCCCGCCGACGCCGGCTGACGTCCTCCCCACGTTTGTGTCAAAGTCGCAGTCTTGTGACCAGGTGCTGTGAACGGGTGTGGTTGACGTGAAGCAGGCGGGCATCGGGATCTGCGCCACGCTGATCGTGTCGACGTGGGCGCTGGTCACCGGCGCGGCGGCGGTCGACGGGCCGGGCGTGGTCACAGTCGTCGCCGGAGCGCCGGCCGATGCAACGGCGGTGTTGGCCAACCTGACCATGGTGAACGGGGCGACGCCCGGCTACGTGACCGCCGATCGATGCAGTTCGCTGGTCGACGGCCCGCAGGCGCGATCGAACGGCAACCACGCGGTGAAGTCGGCTGTTGCCAACCTGGCGGTGGTGCCGGTGGATGCCGCCGGATCGTTCTGCCTGTACCACCAGCGGTCGGTCGACCTGATCACCGATGTGCAGGGCACGATCGGGCCGCCCTCGGCCGACGGCCTTCGATTCCAACTGAGCGCACCCGATCGCGTGCTGGACACGCGCGGCACGGCGGCGACGCCGGCCCCCTTGCCAGTGGGCGACAGCATCATCAGGGTCCAGACCGGTGTGCCGTTGGGAACGGCGGCGGCGCTGGTGAACATCACGATGGTCGACGCGATGGTCGCCGGATACGTGACCGCCGATCGTTGCTCGCGCCTGGTGGCCGGGCCGCAGGCGCGGTCGAACGGCAACCACCTCGTTGGCGGGGCCGTGTCGAACCTGGGCGTGGTCGCGGTGGATGCCGACGGTTCGTTCTGCATCTACCACCAGCGGCCGGTGCACCTGATCGTCGACATCCAGGGCTCGTTCTCTGCCGGCACCTCGGGGTTGGGCACCTCGGGGTTGGGCACGTCGGGTCTGGGCATGGCCATCGGCGAACCGACTCGCGTGTTGGACACTCGCGGCACGGCCGCAACACCGGCGCCCGCACCCGCCGGCGACTCCATCGTCCGGGTGCAGACGGGTACCGGTGTCGGCACCGAGGCAGTGCTGGTGAACATCACGATGGTCGATGGCAACAGCGCGGGCTACGTCACGGCGGATCGCTGCAGCACGTTGGTCGGCGGCGCGCAGGTGTTCTCCAACGGCAACCATCTGACCGGCGCGGCCGTGTCGAACCTGGGCGTGGTGCCCGTCGATGCCGACGGCGCGTTCTGCATCTATCACCAGCGCGCCGTGCATCTGACGGTCGACGTGCAGGGTTCGTTCGCGGCAACGGCCGACGACGAGCTGCACTTGGTGGACCCACGGCGAGTGTTGGACACCCGTCCGGCATTGCCCGTCCAGACCGGCACAGGGTGCGCATCGGTCGTGCACATCGGCGACTCGACCTCGGTCGGTTTGATCTCGTCGACCATCCTGCCCGACCCGGCCGATCGCGTGGACGCGCAGTACCGCAGGGTGGGGGTGACCGATCCGCGCATGGAGATATCGGGTGCGCGCTCGATCGTCGAACGGCTGCCCGGCCAATCGAACGCGTACGAGGTCGCCCAGGCCCAGGTCGCCCGAGGCTTCGACGGCTGTTGGGTGTTCGCGCTGGGCACCACCGACACCGCCAACGTCGCGGTGGGCAGCGGCATCACCCGGCGTCAGCGCATCGACATGATGATGAGCCTGGCGGGCGACAACCCGGTGCTGTGGGTGAACGTGCGCACGCTGGAGACCAAGGATCCGTGGAGCGACGCGCAGATGCAGGCATGGAACCGTGAACTGGAACTGGCGTTGCTGCGCTACCCGAACCTGAAGATCTACGACTGGGCATCGGTTGCCCAGACCGCCTGGTTCTCGTCGGATCGCATCCACTACACACCCGAGGGCTATCGCCAGCGTGCTCGTCTCATCGCCGATGCCCTCGCCACCGCCTACCCCGCCGCCCCCTGACGCCGCGTCGTGGCCAACCCAAGGGCTCAACCCGATAGGCGCTCACAGGCGGTGGTGAGCACCGAGTGGTAGGTGGGCCACACTGCTTCGAGCCACGCAGGATCGTCGTCGGCGAAGGCGGCACGAAGGCCGGCCCGCATTGGGGCGGCCTCGGGCGCGGTGGGGTCGCCGTAGCCGTGCAACCATGCGTCGGCGCGCAACGCCTGCAGCGCAGTGATGGTGTCGACGGTGCCGTACTCGATGGCGATGGCCGTGATCTCGGCATGCGGCGCCAACGTGTGGGCCACCGCCAACCAGTCGCCCTGCAGTGCTGCCGACACGCTGGTGCCGTCGTACATGGTCGTGACGTCGTGCCACCAGCTCTTCTGGCGGAGATGCGTGGCCGTGCCCGGATGCTCGCTGCTCATGATCTCGCCGTGCCCCCACGGCCCCAGGCCGGTGTGCAGATCGACGACGGCAGCGCGCTGCACACCCTGCAGACGCTCGCTGCACCACTGCCGCAGCCAGTGGTGTGACCACACCGGGCCCGTGCCGCCGTGGAACACTCCCTTCGGATGGTCGAACTGGCCGCCGGTGATCGCCGCTTGCAACCGCTCCATGCCCATCTCGCCGATCAGGCCGATCAGCAAGTTCAGCGTGCGTTCCTGATCGTCGGCTGTCCACGAATCGGGCACCAGCACATCGGCCATGGTCGTGTAGTCGTCGTTGGCCGGCGGAGGCTGTGACCAGTCGATGAAGTTGCGGTTCAGATCGACGTTGTCCTCGTTCACCCGCCGCACCCACGAGAAACCGTACGGGTTCAGGGCGTGCACGAAGATGAGTGTCGGCATCGCAGTCGCATCGGCGTCGAGGTTCAGCAGGTGGTGACGTTGCAAGGCAGAACCGCAGTATCCCTCCACGCCGTGCGTGCCCGACACGATGACGACCACATCGGTCGCATCGACGGGCCCGACCTCGGCCACGTCCACCGCCAACTCTTCCCCGTGCAAGCCCGGTAGGGGATGCGGATACGACTGGATACGGGCACCGACACTGGCCGCAGCGTCCAGGAACGCAGCCCGGGCATCGGCGTACGACGTGCTGAGAGGAGCAAGCATCGGCCGAGAGTACAGCGCTGTCCGATTCCGGTCCGTCAGCGCGTTGTCCACGGCACGTTCCCGGACAGGAAGGGCAACTGGGCGGTTCAGGGTCAGGTCCACCGACCTGCAATCAGCCGAGCGGTCCGCCGCAGCGTTGCTGACAGCCGGATGGCGGACGGAAATCGGCGCTTCGCCGCTCGATGGGTTACCAGGTGGGGTACTTCGATCTGTCCGGCAGGCCGGACCTGGCGGTGATGGCTTCACCCATTCGTTGCGAGTCGGCCCACAACTTGTCTTCGTCGATGGTGGTGCAGTGGCCATCTTCGACCACCACCTGGCCATCCACCAGCACGGTGTGCACGCCGCGGCCGTCGGCCGACCAGACGAGTTGGTTCATGACGTTCAGCAGCGGTCGCCACTCGGGACGATCGGTGTCGTGCAGCACGATGTCGGCCTTCATGCCGGGCACGAGCGCGCCGATCTGATCGTCCATCAACATGGTGCGGGCGCCGCCCAGGGTGGCCATCTCGTAGGCCTGCTCGGCCGGGAACATCTGCGCGTCGACCCGCGCATCCTTGAACAGGCCGGCCACCAGATACGTGGCGCGCATCATGTCGCTGTAGTTCGAGGCGTTGTTGCCGTCGGTGCCGATTGACACGTTGACACCTCGCTGCACCATCTCGGGAAACTTGCCCACCTGGGTCACGCCGTAGGCGACCTTTAGCGCGGTGGTGGGGCAGTGCACGACGTTGGCGCCCGATTGCTGGATGGCGTCGAGCTCGGCTTCGTCGATGCGAACAGCGTGGGTCATCGCCACGTTCGCGTCGAGCACCCCGATCTCGGCCAGGTGCACCATGGGCCGTTGCCCGAACTGGGCAATGAAGCCGTCGGGGTCGAGCTGCGCCGGCGACATGTGGAACGACAGACCCACCTGGTGCTGGTCGGCCAACGCCTTCGCGGCGCGCCACAGCGGATCGCTGCACGTGGTGTGACCGACCAGGATGCTCCACGCAGCGATGCGCCCGTCGGCGTGCGAGCGATGTGCGTGCAGCTGATGCTCGAGGTGGGCGATGGCCGAGTCGGTGCCCTGGCGATACACCGACGGCTCGGGCGGCAGGTCCCACACCCAGCGCCCGACGCGGCCGCGAATGCCCACCTCGACCAGGCCGTCGATCACCTCGTCGAGGAAGCGAATGGTGCCGGCCTCGAGGAACGTGGTGGTGCCCGAACGCAGCATCTCGACAGCAGCCAGCTGACCGGAGGTGCGTTCCTCGACGGCGTCGAACACCGAGTACAGCGGGCACAGCCACTCGAACACGTTCTCGACGAACGGGGTGTCGTCGGGAACGTAACCGCGCGTCAGCGGTTCGCCAGTGATGTGGATGTGGGTGTTGACCATGCCCGGCGTGACGACGAACCTGTCGCCGCCGATCGTGCGCGCGGGCGCGTACCGCCGGCGCAGCTCGCTGGCCTTGCCGACATCCACGATGGTCGAGCCGCGCACTGCAACGGCGCCGTCGCGAATGATGTCTCGCGAATCGTTCATCGTGACCACCTGCGTGCCCACGATCAACACGTCAACGGGTTGCGGCGCAGCGGAACTGTCGGTGCTCATGTCGGTCCTGACGTTTCGGAGTGGGCGGGGCGTGTGGCGACGTAGACGAAGTTGAACCCGATCGGTTCCAGCAGCCGCACGTGGTGGAATCCGGCCGTGTGCAGCCACCCGACCGCTTGCGAGTGCGTGACCATTCGTCCGCGTTCGGTGTTGGCCAACGTGGTCAGACCCATCTGCACGCCGAACGGCTGCGAGGTGCGGTGGTCGTCCGCGAAGTAGTCGGCGATCAGCACCTGACCGCCGGGACGCAGTGCATCGAACGCCCGATGCACCAGCGTTTGGGCGCCGTCGTCGCCTTCGGTGCGGCACACATGGCCCAACACGACGATGTCGAACGCCCGGGGTTCGATGACGATCGTGCGGAAGTCGCCGGGCACGATCTGGACGCGGTCGCCCAGCCCGCGTTCGGACACGGTCTGCGCTGCCAGTTCGACGACGCCTCGTTGATCGTTGACGACAGCGGTGCTGCCGACGGACTGCTCGAGCACGGCGATCGCCCACGGCGCGCGTCCCGCGCCCAGGTCCAAAACCCGCAGCCCTGGCCGCCGTGCCCACCCGAGCCGCAATCCCAACCG
>JANNFQ010000213.1:0-3002 GCA_031380045.1 Acidimicrobiaceae bacterium | reverse complement strand
ACAGCGGCGATGTCGATGAGGTGTTCGATCCCGACGAGGTCGGAGGCGTTGCGGGTGTAGAGGCGAGCGCCATGTGCGTGCGCGGTGGCTGCGATCAACAGATCCATCACCCGAGAACGTGGCTTCCGCCCCGATCCGGCGATCGCCGCGGCGAGTTGTCCGTAGCTGGCCGCCACCTCGTCGTCGATGGGCAGCGCGTCGAACGTGCGTTGAAGATGCGACAATCGCCTCAGGCGCTCGGCACGAATCGACGAATCAGCGGTGACCAGCACGCCGAAGTGGAGTTCGGCCAGCGACGCTGCGCTGATCGCGAGCTCGCCGTCGAGCTCGCGAACGTCGGTGGCGATGAGGACGCTGGTGTCAAGAATCGCCTTCACCAGCGCGCTCCCATGGGTTCGCAACGGACTGATCGATCACATCGCGGTCGCGCACCCAGTCAGGGTCCGCCCGGCCGCTGAACAGGTCGGCGAGGTCGTTCCACCTCTGCCAGCGCCTGGGCGCAGCTGGGACCAGGCGTGCAGCGAGACGACCAGCGACCGTGATGTCGATCTCTTCTCCTCCCTCGACGCGCCGCACGAGTTCGGAAGCGTCCTGACGCAATTCCCGCAGCCCGACAATGGTCATGGCACACACGATAGCACAAGTGCTACCAGCGGGAACCCTGTCCCCGAGCTAGCGGATCTGACGGACCTCGCCCCCGGTGCCCCACTGAGTGTCCGCAGTCCAGATCGGACCGCCGGCACGCGATCCGAGCGCCAAGCACAATCGGTCGGCGAGCGCCAGTCCCTCGCCGGAACGCCATCGACGAGCCGCCCATTCCGCATCGTCGGCGGTGACGGGCTCGACATGCAGATCGAACGAGATCAGCAGTGCGCGTGCGAGGTGCCAGTTCCGGCCGTGGGAAAGGACTTTTTGGGCAACCTCGGACCAGTTCGCGGCTCCGCACAACCCGCCCGCTTGCAACGCTGTTTCGACGACGTCTGCGCCCCGTTCGCCTTGGAGGAACGCGAGCAGCGCTGACGAGTCGAAGACGCTCACAAGGCGCTGTCCGAGGCGTCGTCGGCGCGGCGTTCGGCGAGCAGTTCACCGACGAGATCGAGTTCGGCGAGATCGGCGCGCACCAGCGCTCGCAACTGTTGCCTGGTCAGCAGCACCAGTCCTCCCGGTGCTTCGACGAGTGTCAGTGTGACGCCTTCGACGAGGCCGGCTCGCTCACGCAGTTCGGCCGGCACGACCAATCTCCCCCGATCTCCCATCGTGACGTTGTATGTCCCACTCATGGATCAAACGTACCACATGATCGAGACCTGTGGGATTCCATCGTGTGAGACGTGGCTGGTCTTCGCCATCTACAGACGCGGCTCGGACGCGCTCGCGTCATCTGCCATCGAAGCCGAGGCCGTGTATGTCGATGCCGATGCCGCAGACCTTCGCAACGACGTTGGCCATCCGGCTGCGGAAAGTCGACGGCCCTGCGAATGATCGCAGGCCTCGAGACGATCACGGGCGGGCGGGTGCAGATCGGCGGCCGCGAGGTGAAAGACGTCGAATCGAAGAACCGTGACATTGCAAGGGTCTTCCAGTCATACGCGCTGTATCCGCACCTTTCGGTCCGAGACAACATTGCGTTTGCTCTCACACTGCGTACGACCCCGAAGCATGAGATCACCAAGCGCGTCGAGGAAGCCGCGCGCATTCTGGAGTTGACCGAGAACCTCGACCGCCGACCCGGACAACTCTCCGGTGGACAGCGCCAACGGGTGGCGAGGGGGCGCGTGATCGTGCGTCAGCCGCAGGCGTTCCTCATGGACGAGCCATTGTCGAACCTGGACGCAAAGCTGCGGTTCTCCGCAGATGAACGTGCTGCTTGCGTCGTTCCGAATGTCACCAGACGGCGGCGTGCTGCAGATCGGGGATCAGGTTCTGCGGATGCCGGCCTCGGCTGTGGCTGCACGCCCCGCCCTTCTCGGTTTCGACGGGCGCGATGTAGCAGTCGGCATCCTTCCCGAGCGCCTTGAAGACGCAGAGTTCGCGAGTGATTCGGAACATACGCACAGCACTCACACCATCGTCGGTCGCGTGTCGCCGCTGTCGCGTGTCGATCGCGGCCACACAGCGACCCTTTCTGTGAAGGTCAGTGAGCTGCACCTGTTCGACCTCTCGACAGGTTCCAGCATCGTCTGACCCAAGAATCCGGACACCCGAATGCGCAGCGAGTTCGAAGGAGCGTGCAGGCTTCGGCTCGAGCACGCTGATCCGGCTTCGGCGCAGGTGTTGACGGCGAACGCAATGGTTCCGGTCCGCCAACACGTCATCCACAACGTCCTGACGGACCAGAACCCGAGCACGGCCCCAAACCCGCAATCCAACCCCACCTCCAGCGCCTTCCCGTCCGCCAACACGTCATCCACAACGTCCTGACGGACCAGAACCTGAGCACAGGGCGCCCAGCAACAGTGCGTTCGATCCTCGGCGCCACTGCAACGAGCAACGAGGTACGACAGAGTGCACGCACCACAACCCCCCAAACCGTCGGTTCTCACTCCCAGCTTGAACCCATCACTGCCGACACGCCAGCACGTCGGGCTGAGTCTTCGAGGCGATGGCCTCGTACGTGGGTGGCCGGCCAGCCGACTGGTCCTGCGTTGAGGCGGCGCGCTGCATTGAAGGTGCCTTTCGGCCCTTCTCAGTGGGCCTCGCCCGGCCGACGATGGAATCACATCGACGTCACGAGGGACCACGTCACCTGAGGAGATAACACCCGCAGGTGGCGTTTCCTCGGCCGGCGAACGGGTAGGCGGTCGGCAAGAGGTGATCCACATGAAGGCAACCAACGGCGCGGCCGACCGCAAGGCGGGCACTTGGGCGTGCTGCCAGCGCTGGTGGGGCTGATCGCCGCTGCACCAGGACCCTCGGGTCGCTCGGGCACAGGTCACTGGACAAAGGCTCACCCTGGCGGGACGATCTGCCGATGAGGCCTTAGAACCATGTCGCTCATTCAT
>JANNFQ010000178.1:0-7467 GCA_031380045.1 Acidimicrobiaceae bacterium | reverse complement strand
CACCCGCAGCAGCCATGTGCTGCAACCGTCGGCCAGTTGCACCATGGCGATGAGCTGGCCGGGGGTCGCCCGGTTCAGCACGTCGGCCAACAGCAAGAAGCCGTGGGCGATGCCGGTGTTGCCCAACGTGCCGGTGAGGTCGTCGACCAACGCGTCGGGCCGCACGCCCAACGTCTTGCGAGCGGCGTTCACGGCGCGGGTGTGCAGACCGGTGACGATGACGTGATCGATGTCGGTTGCAGTGAGAGATGCCTGCTTCAGCGCATCGGTGAACGATTGCTCGACGAAGGGCAGGTACGCGTACTCGCCGAAGCGTTCCTCCCACTGCTTCGAGTACGACTGACCCGGCACCCGCCAGCGATCGGTGAACTCGCCGGTCGCCTCGGCTCCGGCGATCGGCTCGGCGATCACGTCGTCACCGTCGCCCCACAGCAACGCCACCGCGGCATCGCCGCCGTTCGACTCGTCAGATCCGCCTGGCAACCCGATGCGGATGTCTGACAGCACTGCCAGACCGTTGCGCAGCCCTGCCACCATCATGGCCGCCGCAGCCGATCGCACCGACCCGATGCAGTCGACCGCACCCGCCGTGGACGGCAGTGCCAGCGCAGCGTGGATGGTGTTGGCGTTGGTCTTGTCGAGATACGGCGGCGCGGTGGTCGCAAAGGCGACGATGTCGGGGGACGACGACGGGGGCGCCCACGCCAACGCGCAGCGCGCCGCCTCGACACCCATCGACGTCGTGTCTTCGTCGTAGCTGGCCACGCTGCGCGTGCCCCGGCCACCACCTGTACCGAGCGCGTCGCTGATCGCTCCACGCTGCAAACGCCAGTAGGGCACGTACACCCCGTAGCTCACGATGCCTGCCATGCCGCGGACACTAACGACTCGCCACCGCCGATCGTCAACCAGGCGGCGGCAGAGAAGGGGTCAGCGGCAGATGGGGTTTCAGCGGTAGAAAGGGTTCTCGCCGCTGGCGTGGTCGGTCATGTCCCTGACCCGCTCGATGGCGGCGATCTGCTCGACCAGCATGGTCTGCACACCGTCAAGCATGGTCATGCGGCTCATCGAACAACCGTGACATCCGCCGCCCATGGTGAGGTACGCGCTGCCCTCGCCGTCGTGGCCCACGTAGGTCACGAAGCCACCGTGAGCGGCCAGCGCAGGGTTGACCTCGCTGGTGATCAGTGCCTCGACCTCGGCGCTGAGCGCATCGTCGCGCACCAGACCTTCGATTGAGGGCGCCAGTGGCTTGTTGGGGTTGCGGATGACCAGACCCTGGGTGCTGGTGTGGTCGAGAACGGCACCCTGCAACAGATCGAGATCCTTTGCGGGGATGATGATCTTCATCGACCGCTCTGGATGATCACTGTCCAGGTGAGTGCGCACTTCGTCGGTGAACGCAGCCCTGGTGACCACGTCGAAGCTGAGGTCGTAGCGGAACTCTTCACCGGGGTCGCTGACGATCTCGAGGCGCAGACCGAGGCGGTCGCCGTCGGGCTCGGCGTCGCGCAGCGACACGAGTTCGCGATGCGCCTCGGGGGTGACCGAGATGATCAGCGTGCTGGCGGAGGTATCGGTTTCAGCGGCGAGCGGGCTCACAACGAGGAACGCTATCGGGCCTGGCGGCGTGTCGGTCAGTTGCCGCCGCCGTTGCATTCGATGCGCTGGCCGGTCACGTAGCCCGATCCTGCGCTGCACAACCACAGCACCACCTTGGCGACGTCCAATGGCTGGCAGACCCGTCCGAACGGCGACCCGGCATCCAGCGCGCGCAGATCGGCCATGTCTCGATTGCCGGTGAATGCCCGTGCCAGACGCAGGCCCATGTCGGTCTCGACCAACCCCGGAGCGACGATGTTGACGTGGATCCCGTTCGGTCGCTCTTCCTTGGCCAGGGTCAGCGCAAGAGCTTCCATGGCGGCCTTGCCCATGTTGTACGGCGCGCCGTTGGCCGACATCGACGATGTGGCGACCGACGAGATCATCACGATGTCGCCACGCCCCCGATTGGCAGCGCGCCGGCGCATGTGCGGGATCGCGAGTCGCGACAGGTGATGTGGGCCGAACGCGTGCGTCGTGACCACGCGGATCATCTCGTCCGGATCGGTGTCGGCCACCGACTTGCCCCGCGATGCCAAACCCGCATTGCACACCAGCGTGTCCAGCCCGCCGAAGTCGGTGACGACCGAGTCGATCATCGTTGCGCAGGCCAACGGATCATCGACTGACGCCTCGTAGGCACGGGCCGATCCGCCTGCCGCATGAATCGCCGCGACCGTTTCCTGGGCAGCGTCGCGATCGCGCCGGTAGTTGACGGCGATGGCAGCTCCCTGCGATGCGAGCAGTTCGCTGATCGCCCTGCCGATGCCGCGACCACCACCGGACACCAGCACGATCCGTCCCGTCATGTCAGCAGGCATGTCACCCGTCATCTCGGCGGGCGGTGCTTCGGACTTCTGGCTCATGCGCAACTTCCCCTTGTCGAAAATGTCGTTCTCCATGGCAACCTAGACGGATGCAGGAAGGCAGCAAGAAGGCGATCATTGCGGCGTTCTTCGCCAATCTCGGCATCGCCGTCGCCAAGTTCGTCGGCTTTCTCATCACCAGGTCGGCCGGCCTGCTGGCCGAGTCCGGACACTCGTTGGCCGATACCGGCAACCAGGCACTGCTGCTGTTCGGTTCGCGACGCGGCCAGCGCCCCGCCGACCGCAACCACCCGTTCGGCTATGGGCCCGAGCGCTACTTCTGGGCCTTCGTCGTGGCGCTGGTCTTGTTCAGCATGGGTGGGTTGTTCGCCTTGTACGAGGGCATCAACAAACTGCGCCGACCACACGAGATCGGCAGCGTGTGGGTGGCGTTCGGCATCTTGATCTTCGCAATCCTGCTGGAGGGATACTCACTGCGCACCGCCGTGAAGGAAGCGAACCACGTCAGGCCGAAGTCGAAGAGCTGGTGGTGGTTCGTCCGTAACTCCAAGTCTCCCGAACTGCCGGTCGTGCTGCTGGAAGATGTCGGCGCCGAGACCGGTCTGGTGCTGGCACTACTGGGTCTGACCGTGGCAGAGGTGACCGGCAATCCTCGATGGGACGCCGCCGGCTCGATCGCCATCGGGGTGCTGCTGGTTGCGATCGCCATCGTGCTGGCCGTCGAGATGAAGGGCCTGCTGATCGGCGAGTCGCCAACAGGGCCCATGCTGCACCAGATCGAGGCGGCCATCGCCGGGGCGCCGCACGTCAATTCGCTGATCCACCTGCGGGCGATGCATCTGGGGCCCGACGACCTGTTGGTCGCTGCCAAGATCGACTTCCAGCACGACCTCAGCCTGGCCGAACTGGCCCGCGCCATCGACACGGCCGAGGCGGCCATCCGCGGCTCGGTGCCGCTCGACATCACGATCTACATCGAGCCCGACATCCGGCGGAACACCGCCCAGTGAGCATCCGGCGCACCGCTGCTCCGGGACCCACGTCTGGCAGCCTGCCGCCGGTGCCCGGCCAGACGCACGCCCGGCCCCTGGGCCTGATCGCTCTGGGCATTGCGGTGGTGTGCTTCAGCCTTGGCTCGACCATGGTCAAGAAGGCCGGCTTGCCAGGCCCCACCCTGGCCTTCTGGCGCATGCTTGCCACGTCGACCATGTGGTGGCTCATCCTGTGGGCCACCGAACGACGCATCATCAACTGGGCCGACGTTCGCCGTTCGCTGATTCCTGGCATTGCCTTCGGTCTGAACCTCATCTGCTTCTTCACCGGCGTCACCAAGACCACGGTCGCCAACGCCGAGTTCGTTGCCTCGTTGTCGCCCTTGGTGGTGGTGCCGGCCGGCGCGTTCTTCTTCAAGGAACAAATCAACCGCAAGGCCCTGTGGTTCGGCCTGCTGTCGCTGGGCGGCCTGATGCTGGTGCTGTTCAACGGCCCGACGACGGGCGAGGCATCGTGGAGCGGCAACATCACCGTCTTCGTCGCGGTGTTCCTGTGGGCGCTGTACCTGCTGAGCAGCCGCAGGTTGCGCAACCAGATGAGTGTGCAGGGAATCATGGCGGCAGTCATGACCATCGCCACGTTTACGATCTTCCCGATCACGTTGGTGCGCGGCGAGCTCGACGATCTGACCGTTCACTCGCTGCCGTACATCGCCATCCTGACGGTCCTGACCGGCACCATCGCCCACGGGCTGATCGTGTTCGCCCAGCGCACTGTGCCGGTCGGCACCATCGCCATCCTGCAGGTTGCGCAGCCGGCGCTGGCCGTCTGGTGGGCCTTCCTGCTGCTGAGCCAGGGCATTCGGCCGATCCAGGTGGTGGGCATGTCGCTGGTCATGAGCGGGCTGCTGGCGGTGGTGCTGGTCACCCGGCGCATGGCCGGACGAGCCAAGGTCACCTTGGAGCCCATCGGCCCCGCCACCATGTGCGACTGACCAGACGTGTGAGTAGCGCTAGAGTTCACTCGACAACTTGCACCGGGGAGCTCGCACGATCGGCGGGCTGAGAGGATGGCCGCGCGCCATCGACCCACGAACCTGATCTGGGTAATGCCAGCGGAGGGAAGCACATGAGCGCCGAACGCGCCATCACCAACAGCGTCGCCGTCGTGGTCGGCGGCGGACCGATCACACCACCCGACCGCAGCTTCGACGCCGTCATCGTGGCCGACAGCGGCCTGGACGTGGCCTTGGCCGCTCGGCTCGAGCCGACCTTGCTGGTCGGCGATCTGGACAGCATCAGTCCTGAGGGCCTGCTGTGGGCCGCCGACCATTCGGTGCCCATCCAGCGCCACCCCACCGACAAGGACGACACCGACACCGCCTTGGCCCTCCGCTGCGCAGCAACGATGACGCCGTTGCACGGCGACAGCGAGGTGATGGTCTTGGGTGCCGATGTCACATCGCGGCTGGACCACCTGCTGGGCACCATGGTGTGCCTGGGCGACCCGGTCTTGGCATCCGTCGGTCGGGTCACCGCACACCTGGGCGCGACGCACGTACACGTCCTGCACCCGGGGCAGCGAACAACACTGCAACTCGATGTCGGTCGAGTGTTCTCGTTGCTCGCGTTGCACGGTCAGTGCGACGGCGTCGTCGTGTCCGATGCACGTTGGCCATTGGCGGACGCGACGCTGCAGCCGGGCTCGACGTTGGGCATCAGCAACGAATCTCTGGGCCGACCGGTCGCTGTCGCAGTGGCAAAGGGTGTCTTGACGATCATCGTTCCCGAGGTCGTCGCATGAGGGCCATCCGTTGTGCAGCATCGGCGGCAGTGGCTGCGCTGTGTGTTCCGTTGCTGTTGTCGGCGTGCGGCGACGACGGCGCGTCCGATGGGCCCGTCACGTTGACCCTCGTGGTGTACGACTCGTTTCCGCTGAAGGACACGTCGCTGAACCAGGCCTTGACCTCGTTCAGCGCCGACACCGACATCCAGGTTCGGTTGGTCGACGCCGGCGACGCGGGCACCATGGCCAGCAAGGCAACGCTCACTGCGGGTAACCCCGAGGGCGACGTCATGTGGGGCATCGACAACACCCTGTTGTCGCGTGTCGTTGACGCCGACGTCTTTCAGCCGTACACCTCCACCCAGGCCGACGCCATCGCCCCGGCGCTGCGCGAACTGGTGCCGAACGACGAGTTGACCCCCGTGGATTTCGGCGATGTCTGCATCAACTACGACATCGCCTGGTTCGACGATCACGGCATCGCCCCGCCGACCGCGCTGATCGACCTGACCAAGGACGAGTATCGCGACCTGTTGGTGGTGGAGAACCCCGCGTCGTCGTCGCCGGGGCTCGCGTTCCTGTTGGCGACCGTGGCGACGTTCGGCCCCGACGGTTGGCAGGCGTACTGGGCCTCGCTGCGCGGCAACGGCGTGCAGGTCGTCGACTCGTGGAACAGCGCGTACTACGAGCAGTTCAGCGGATCCAGTGGCAAGGGCCCGCGACCGCTGGTCGTCAGCTATGCCAGCAGCCCGCCGGCCGAGGTGATCTTCGCCGACCCACCGCGCACCGACGCGCCGACCGCTGTCATGACCAGCAGCTGCTTCCGCCAGGTCGAGTTCGCCGGCGTCCTGCGCGGTACTGAGCACCCCGACCAGGCCGGCCAACTGGTCGACTTCTTGGCCAGTGCTGCGTTCCAGAACGAGGTGGCGTTGAACCTGTTCGTCTGGCCGGCGCGCACTGACGTCGAGCCGCCAGCGGAGTTCACGAAGTACAGCGTCGTCGTCGACGACCCGCTGACTGTGCCGCCGGCCGACATCGCCGCCGATCGCGAGCAGTGGGTCGACGAGTGGACCGAGATCGTGCTGCGGTGACGCAACCCGTCAGCACCGGTCGCGACGGCAGACCGAGGTGGCTGGTGCCCGCGCTCGCGGTGGTGCCCGGCGGGTTCTTGGTCGTCTTCTACGCGTGGCCCGTGCTGACGTTGCTGGTCGAGGTCGCTGACGCGTCGGCAATTCGCGACACCCTGACGCGACCCGGGTTGGGGCGCGTGGTGTGGTTCACCTTCTGGCAGGCGGTCATCAGCACGCTGGCCACAGTGACGATCGGGCTGCTGCCCACCTACCTCGTTTCGCGATGGCGGTTCCTGGGCCGTCGTCTGGTGGTCACCTTGGTGACTGTGCCGTTCCTGCTGCCGACAGTCGTCGTCGGAGCTGCCTTCGCTGCGTTGTTGCCCGACCGGCTGAACGGCACCGCAGTTGCGGTCATCGCAGCGCACGTCTACTTCAACGTCGCCGTCGTGGTTCGTGTGGTCGGCACAGTGTGGTCGCAGTTACCCGGCGATCTGAGCGCCGCAGCACGCACCCTCGGGGCGGGGCCGTGGCGCGCTGCGTGGCTGATCACCCTGCCCCTGCTTCGGCCTTCGATCGTCGCAGCCGGTGCGATCACGTTCCTGTTCACGTTCACCTCGTTCGGCGTCGTGCAGGTGCTGGGCGGCCCGGCCAATCCGACCATCGAGGTCGAGATCGCCCGCCGCGCCACGCAGCTCGGCGACATCAGCGGGGCAGCGGTCCTGTCGGCCCTGCAACTGTTGATCCTCGTTGTGTTGGTAGTGGCAACGACGCGAGCGCAGCGGTCGACCACACAGCTGGCACTTGGCGCAACGCCGCGCCGAAGGCCCGACACGCCCAAAGCCCGCCTGGGAGTCGCCGCCGGTGCGGTCGCCACGCTCACGGTCGTGGCACTACCGATGGTGGGCCTGGTGGCCGACTCGCTACGCCCCGGTGGGCATTGGTCGATGCGCGCGTGGCGATCACTCGGCCTCAGTGACGCACGTCCGGGGGCGTCGATCTCGATCGATCCGATCGCCGCCATCAATGCCTCGCTACGGGCCGCCGTCGTGGCCACCGTCATCAGTCTGGTCATCGGCACGTTGGCAACACTGGCGATTGCTGGTGCGCGGCGGCACGGACGCTGGATGGACGTGGGCATGATGTTGCCGCTGGGCACTTCGGCCGTCACGATCGGATTCGGCATGCTGATC
>JANNFQ010000175.1:0-4003 GCA_031380045.1 Acidimicrobiaceae bacterium | reverse complement strand
CAGAAATTCAGCGGAGCGGAGACATACCGAAAACTGGGCGATATCGGTGTCGAATACGGCACTTCGCTCCACATCGCACAGGATGTCTGGGTCGATGGCGGATCCGCGCTGGTGGCGCTTCGCATCGGCGAGATACGTCAGCATCACGCCCAACCGGCCACTGACTGCCGACACGGTGCACGCATACGCCGACGCCGGAGTGCACCGCCTGATCGTCTATCCCGTTACGGCCAAGAACGAGGCCGAGGCCGAGCGGTTCCTTGCCGACCACGCCGCGCTCGTCATCGGCTGAGCGCGGTCAGGGTTCCAGCGGGATCGAGGCAAGCAACGCCGGTGTCAACCGAACCGAGTTGACCGACATGCCGCTGCCGGCCGCGTGATGCCGGACCCACGCCAAGGCTGCCGGTGCAGACAGCCGCTCGATGATCTCGTCCAGGTCGCCACTGGTGGTGCAGGTGATCACGGGCACGCTGGGCAGCCATTCGCCTGCTCGATCGATGACGGCCTCGATGACCGACGTCTGATTGGCGATGAGCATCTTCGGCACCAGCCGCGTCTGGGCCCAGCGCTGCAGCTTCGGAGACAGCCGTTCCAGCGACACCCTGGGTGCCGCGAACTGCTGCTTGGCGAACCGTGCCGGGCGTTGCCCCCACAGGCAACGGCCGGGGTCGATGAGACCCGAGGTGATCAGCGGCGGCCCATCGACATGGTCGCCGACTGCATCGACCAGCCCGTAGTACTGATCGCGGAAGTCCACGGCGAACGAGGCGATGTCGCCCAGCGCGCCGCCGCCCGATGCCGATGCCGAGATCGGCGCGGAATCGCCGAGCAGCGATGCCCACGACATCGCCGACATTGGAATCGCAGGGACGGGAAGGGCTGGTTCGAACGACGGGCCGAACGTGCGCGTGATCGCAGAGGGTGTGTCGCTGGCCCCCATCGCATCCACCGCGCCGCGTTGCAGGACCAGCGCGCAGGTGCGAACCGAGGCGTCGAACATGGTGGTCGGCGACCACCATGCGTGCACGATGGTCGCCTGCTGGGCGACTGCGACCCGGATCGGTCCGGCGTCGCGCGTGCTGAGTAGCGACTGCGGCAGCACCAGCCCGATCCGCCCGCTGTCGGCGCCAGCCAGTGACACTGCCAGCGCCAGGAACTCGGCCGCAGCGTCGGCGTACGGGCCTCCGCCGAATCGCGAGCTGCCACCGCGGCTCGTGGCAGACGCCATCTGGTTCAGGAACGGCGGGTTGCCGACCACCACGTCGAACCTGCGCGATCCCCAGTCCATGGTCAGCGCGTCGCCCAGAATGATCTCGGCATCGGGCAAGGCCGCACGCGCCGCCTCGACCGCGTCGCGATCGATGTCGACGCCGACCAACCGGACAGCGGTCCCCAGGGCGCGACGCACACCGGCCAGAAAGGCGCCGGCGCCACATGCAGGGTCCAGCACGGTCAGCTCGGGCAGTGAGCCACCAACGCCCGTCACCGGCGCCCCCGACGTCACTGGCATCATGGTCATGGCCACGACATGGTCGACCAATGCATCGGGTGTGTACCACGCCCCCAGCTGCTGTCGACGGGCTGCAGCGTCGGAGGTTTGGGGGCCACGCACGTGCTCAGCGTAGGGTCGGGCTTCGTGACCGATGCGTCTGGCCGCTACCTCACCTTCGATCGCAACGAATGGGCCGACCTGCGCGCGGCGACGCCCTTGACGTTGCGAGAGCACGACCTCAACGAACTGCGCGGCATCAACGACCGCATCGACCTCGACGAGGTCGCTGCGGTGTACCTGCCGTTGACCCGTCTGTTGAACCTGTACGTGGCCGCCACGCAGAACCTGCACAAGGTGTCGGCCGCGTTCCTGGGTACGTACTCGCCCAAGGTGCCGTACGTCGTCGGCGTCGCCGGCAGTGTTGCGGTGGGCAAGAGCACCTTCGCCCGCATCCTGCAGGCACTGCTGTCGCGCTGGCCCGATCATCCTCAGGTCGACCTGGTCACCACCGACGGTTTCCTGCATCCCAACAAGGTGCTCGAAGACCGCAACATCATGAACCGCAAGGGCTTCCCCGAGAGCTACGACACGCGCCGCCTCATCGAGTTCCTGCGCGAACTGAAGAGTGGCGCGACCACGGCGCGAGCACCGGTGTACAGCCATGTCGTCTACGACATCGTGCCGGGCGACGAGGTCATCGTCCGGCAGCCTGACATCTTGATCCTCGAAGGTCTGAACGTGCTGCAGGTCGGCACGGCCGACGAGTTCGTCAGCGATTACTTCGACTTCAGCATCTACATCGATGCCGAGGAAGAGCACATCGAGGAGTGGTACGTGCAGCGGTTCCTGATGCTGTGCGAAACCGTGTTCCAGAACCCCGACAGCTTCTTCAAGCACTACGCCGATCTGTCGCACGAGGAGGCGGTGCAGACGGCGCGGTTCATCTGGCGCGAGATCAACGGCAAGAACCTGCGCGAGAACATCGCACCCACCAGAACGCGCGCCAGCCTGTTGCTGCGCAAGGGCGCCGATCACCGAGTGACCAACGTGTCGCTGCGCCGCCTGTAGTCACTACTCCAGCCCCAGCACCGCCGGCAGGTCGGCCAGCGAGGCCAGTTCGGTGAACAGTTCGTCGTGGTCGACGTGTTCCAGCTCCCACAGCAGGTGATACGGCACGTGCACCGCATGACCGCCCAGGGCCATGACCGGCAAGATGTCGCTGCGCACGCTGTTGCCGACCATCAGGAATCGATCTGCGGGGACGCCGAACCGCTTCAGCAGGCCCGAATAGGTCTCGACGTCTTTCTCCAGCACGATCTCGAGGTGGTCGAAGTGGTGCGACAGCCCGCTGGTCGTGATCTTGTGGGTCTGGTGCACCAGATCGCCCTTGGTGATGAGCACCAGCTTGTACACGGCGCCCACCTTGGCCAACACTTCGGGCACGTGTGGCAGTAGCCGCACGGGTTCTTCCAACTGTGTGCGGGCCATGTCGACCAGTTGCATGATGACATCGGTGGTCACTGCGCCACGGCTGATCGTGATGGCCGCCTCGACCATCGAGATCGCGAACGACTTCACGCCGTAGCCGAACGTGCTGAGGTTCTTGCGCTCGGTAGCGGTCAGTGCCGCGGCCACGTCGATGCCTGTGGGGGCGAATGGCGCGATCAGTTCGACGAAGCGAAGCTCGTTGCCGCGGAACCCATCCTCGCTCTCCCACAGGGTGTCGTCGGCGTCGAAACCGATCACGTCGTACGGCAAGCTCACGTCGGGCGGTGCCTCATGCGTCGCGATGCAATGCATTGAGGTAGTTGTAGACCGTGATGCGGCTGACGCCCATGGCATCCGAGACGTCTTCCACAGCCCGGCGCAACGTGAACGCGCCGCGCTCGTCCAGCAGCCGGATAGCGCGCTGCTTCTCTTCACGGGTCAACAACGGCAGCCGTGTGCCGAACTCGCGCTCGACCCCCTCGATCAACCGGTCGAGGGCGCCGTGCAACGGTGCCATGCGCACCACTGCAACCTCGGCGCCTTCCCACTTCAGCGGCAGATCACCGGGCTCGCGTCCGTCCAGCGGCACGAGCTGGGCGCCCAGGGCCTCGATGATCGGTTTGACCGCCAGCACCAGCGGGTGGCGCGGCAACTTCATGAAGTGCCTTGATCGACACGGCCGGGTTCGTCGAATCCGTCGGACTCGTCGACTCGGTCGGCGGTCAGCGAGATGTGCGTGGCCCCGTTGGCGAACGCCGCGGCGATGACCACGCCGGCCACCTCGTGGGCCCTCTCGGTGGGCACCGTGCAGCTGCTGCCGAACGGACCGAAGTCGATCTGAACTCCCAATGCCTCTGCGGCGGCGACGGCCTGCAGAACATGTGGACCCGGCTGGCCCGGCACGAAGGGCTCGATCGTGAACTCGAGGGTCAGCACGGGGTGATTCTACTTGAGTGGTCGGGACTGGGCTCTTCTGGTGGTCGGGACTGGGCTCCGCTCTGGTGGTCGGGACTAGGCTCCGCT